>NZ_JBITTM010000021.1:0-113699 GCF_044541955.1 Kitasatospora sp. NPDC085464 | reverse complement strand
CTGGCCCCGCCCTCCCCCACGCCGCGGCGACCGGGCGGTAACGCACCGGGGGTCCCCCGCCCCCGCGCCCCCCCGGGCCCCGCCGCCCCCCCCGGCCGCCGGCCCGCCCCCCGGGCGTCCCCGGCCGGGCCCGGCGTCAGCAGGGCCGCGGCGCCGAGGAGTTGTGCACCCGGGAGCCGGGGGGTGGCGTCACGCGCCCTCGCGCAGCACCAGCGACACCAGCTCCCGCTGCGAGTCGGTGAGCTTGGGGTCGGCGCAGTACACCGTCCGGTTGTCGACGGTGATCTCGTAGTGGAAACCGTCCGGCACCCCGTACGAGGGGGCGCGCAGCCCGCCCGCGACGGCCTCGCGGGCGAGGGCGTGGACGTGCGGGGCGTCCGTGCGCTCGGCGGTGTCGAGCTCCGCGTGGCGGACGATTCCGGCGAAGCCGCCGGTCCGGGTCACCTGGATACGCATGGTGTCCATGGTGCTACCCAGGGAAGGCTTTTGCGGCACTTTTCCCGGACCGTGACCTTAAGCGCACCTCAACCCGGTCTCAACCACTCTCGCGTCGTCCGGCGCCCGCGCCCGGGCCCGCCGGCGGGTCACCCCGGGCTGACCCCGACCTGTGCCCAGGAGGCGGTGACGGTGTCCGCGACCGAGGACTGGTCGGGGTAGCGGGCCTTGGCGGCGGCCACGGTGGCCCGCGCGAAGGCGGTGAAGTCGGCGTCGGCGGGCAGCGTGCGCCCGGTCAGCGCGTCGTACCAGATCCGCCCGGCGCGCTCCCAGGCCGAGCCGCCGAGCGCGGTGGCCAGCAGGTAGAACGCGTGGTTGGGGATGCCGGAGTTGATGTGCACGCCGCCGTTGTCCTCGGCGGTGTCCACGTAGTCCCGCATGTGCGCGGGCTGCGGGTCCTTGCCGAGCCGGGGGTCGTCGTAGGCGGTGCCGGGCGCCTTCATCGAGCGCAGCGCGACGCCCTGGATGCCGGGGCCCAGCAGTCCGGCGCCGATCAGCCAGTCGGCGTCGGCGGCGCTCTGGCGCAGCGCGTACTGCTTGACGAGCGAGCCGAAGACGTCGGAGACCGACTCGTTGAGCGCGCCGGGCTGGTCCTGGTAGTCCAGTCCGGCGGTGAACTGGGTGACGCCGTGGGTGAGTTCGTGGCCGATGACGTCGATGCAGGCGGTGAAGTCGCCGAAGATCTCGCCGTCGCCGTCGCCGAAGACCATCTGGTGGCCGTTCCAGAAGGCGTTGTCGTAGTTGCGGCCGTAGTGGACGGTGGCGTCCAGCCGCAGGTCGTGGTCGTCGATGGAGTGCCGGCCGAAGGCGTCGGCGTAGAGCGCGAAGGTGGCGCCGAGGCCGTCGTAGGCGTGGTTGACGGAGGCGTCGGAGACGGCCGCCTGGCCCTCGGTTCTGGCGGTGCGGCCGGGCAGCCGCTGGCTGTGGGCGGCGTCGGAGATCACCCGGTTGAGGCCGGGGGCGCCGCGGGTGGGCCGGGGCGGGGAGAGGCGGGCCGCGCGGTGCGCGGCGTCGAGCGCGAGGGAGTGGACGGCGGCTTCGTGACCGGCCTCGGCGAGGCGGTCGAGGACGTACGGCGGGACGATCGTGCAGATCGGTACTGCTGCAGTCATGTGGCCCAGGGTGAGGCCTGCATGACCGGTTGTCACCACTCTTGACATGACCGGTCGGCGTCTCAAGGGGTGGAACGGAAGCCCGGATCACTTCGGGGGCGCGCGGCGCTGGGTTACGCTGGGTCCCATCATGCGCAACGGGCTGCTTCTTCTTAGCTGCCGCGTCGAGGGCCTGTAGTCCACAGGGGCCGGCTCCCTCGCCGCGGGGAACGAGCTGTGCGCGCAATCGGCGATCCAACGGCGGGTCGTGAGCGGCAGCAGAGGCCGGCCAGTCGGTGTTGATCCCTCCCGACCGCCCGCACCCACGCATCCACAGGAAGCCGAGAGTCACCTCCATGACCGAGCAGACCTCCGCCGCGTCCATCCCCGCCGCTCGCGCCTTCGTCGACCGGCCCACCCCGATCACCGCCGCCTCGGTGCGCCAGCAGCCGTCCGGCATGCGGTACGGGCGCTACCTGCCGTTCGGCACCGTGGACCTGCCGGACCGCACCTGGCCGGACGCCGTGATCACCAAGGCGCCGCGCTGGCTCTCGACCGACCTGCGGGACGGCAACCAGGCGCTGATCGACCCGATGTCCCCGGCCCGCAAGCGCAAGATGTTCGACCTGCTGGTCACGATGGGCTACAAGGAGATCGAGGTCGGCTTCCCCTCCTCCGGCGCCACCGACCACGCCTTCGTACGGTCGCTGATCGAGGAGGGGGCGATCCCGGAGGACGTCACCATCTCGGTGCTGACGCAGGCCCGTGAGGAGCTGATCGAGAAGACCGTCGAGTCGCTGGTCGGCGCGCCGCGCGCGACCGTCCACCTGTACAACGCGACCGCGCCGCTGTTCCGCCGGGTGGTGTTCCGCAACGACAAGGCGGCCACCAAGGCGATCGCCACCGAGGGCACCCGGCTGGTGATGGAGTACGCGGAGAAGCTGCTGGGCGAGGACACCGTCTTCGGCTACCAGTACTCGCCGGAGATCTTCGTCGACACCGAGCTGGACTTCGCGCTGGAGGTCTGCGAGGCGGTCATGGACGTCTGGCAGCCGGGCGAGGGCCGCGAGATCATCCTGAACCTGCCGGCCACCATCGAGCGGGCCACCCCGAACGTCCAGGCCGACCAGTTCGAGTGGATGTCGCGCAACCTGTCGCGCCGCGAGTTCGTCTGTCTGTCGGTTCACCCGCACAACGACCGCGGCACCGCCGTCGCCTCCGCCGAGCTGGCCTACATGGCGGGCGCCGACCGCATCGAGGGCTGCCTGTTCGGGCAGGGCGAGCGGACCGGCAACGTCGACCTGGTGACGCTGGGGATGAACCTGTTCTCGCAGGGCGTCGACCCGCAGATCGACTTCTCCGACATCGACGAGGTGCGCCGCACCGCCGAGTACTGCAACCAGATGGAGGTGCACCCGCGCCACCCGTACGCCGGCGACCTGGTGTACACCTCCTTCTCGGGCTCGCACCAGGACGCCATCAAGAAGGGCTTCGACGCCCTGGAGGCGGACGCGAAGGCGGCGGGCGTTCCGGTGGAGGAGCACACCTGGGGCGTGCCGTACCTGCCGATCGACCCGAAGGACGTCGGCCGCACCTACGAGGCGGTCATCCGGGTCAACAGCCAGTCCGGCAAGGGCGGTGTGGCATACGTCCTGAAGAACGACCACAAGCTGGACCTGCCGCGCCGGATGCAGAT
This sequence comes from Kitasatospora sp. NPDC085464, assembly GCF_044541955.1. Classification (NCBI taxonomy): domain Bacteria; kingdom Bacillati; phylum Actinomycetota; class Actinomycetes; order Kitasatosporales; family Streptomycetaceae; genus Kitasatospora; species Kitasatospora sp. NPDC085464. Next base: position 110,417 of record NZ_JBITTM010000021.1, on the reverse strand, counting down.
CGAGTTCTCCCGGATCATCCAGGCCAAGACCGACGCCGAGGGCGGCGAGGTCACCCCGGCGGAGATCTGGCGGGTCTTCGAGGACGAGTACCTGCCGACCACCGGCAACCCGTGGGGCCGGCTGTCGCTGAGCGGCTCGCGCACCCTGACCACCGAGGACGGCCGGGACGCGCTGACCGCCGAGGCGCTGGTGGACGGCGTGCCGGTGGCGCTGAGCGGTACCGGCAACGGCCCGGTGTCGGCCTTCGGGGACGCGCTGGCCCGGATCGGCTTCGACGTGCGCGTCCTGGACTACGCCGAGCACGCGCTGAGCGAGGGCGGCGACGCCCAGGCGGCCGCGTACGTCGAGTGCGCGGTGGACGGCAAGGTGCTGTGGGGCGTGGGCATCGACGGCAACACGGTGCTGGCCTCGCTGAAGGCGATGATCAGCGCCGTCAACCGCTCGCAGCGGGGGTAGTTCGTACGGGTGGTGTGCGAAGGGCCGTCCTGCGGGCGGCCCTTCGCCGTGCCGGCGGCCGATTGTGGCCTGCGCCACATTTTTTGGGATCGGAAGCCGTTCGAGGTACTGACACGTGCCGGTAACCGTGGCAACATCGATCCACCGGAAAGCCGGGTCGGTGGGACGGCTCGGTGTCCGGTCGCGTGACCTGCCCATCGTCGAGCAGGCCGCCTGCCATGTCTGGGGAGTGGCGCCGTGACCAGGTTGTGGGGTGTTCGCCCGCGGTGGCGGACTGACGTTCTCGGTGACTTCTTCTGCCCGGGCTGCGGCGGGGACCGCAACTACCGCCGGCAGCACGGCCGGCGGTGGCTGCGGTTGCTGGGCACCCCGGTGCTCCCGCTCGGACCGGTGATCGGCAGCGTGCAGTGCACCAGCTGCCACGGCCGGTACGGCGTCGAGAGTCTGGAGCAGCCGACCTGCGTGCGCCTCGGCGCGATGCTGCGGGACGCCCAGTACACCGTGGCGCTGGCCCTGCTCGCGGCCGGCGGCACCGCCCACCGGGCGGCCCGCGAGGCGGCCTGCGCGGCGGTGCGCGAAGCCGGGTTCGAGGACTGCGGCGAGGCCCAGGTGCTGGCCGCGCTCGCCGCGCTCTCCGGGCTCGGCGGCGAGCTCCACGACGCCCACGGGATGTCCGGTGGCCTGGCCGTGGAGCTGCACGCGGTGCTCGAACCGCTCACCCCGCACCTGGCCCACCAGGGCCGCGAGCGGCTGCTGCTGCAGGGCGCGGCGATCGCCCTGGCCGACGGGCGCTACCTGCCGCAGGAGCGCGAGGCGCTGGCCGCGGTCGGGCGCTGCCTGGACCTGGCGCAGGCGCGGGTCGGGGCGCTGCTGGAGGCGGCGACCAGGGCGCCGTACAAGTAGTCGTTCGGAGCGCGCGGCCGGTCCGGGCGCCGTACACGTGGTCGAGTTCCGGCACACGGCAGGCCGGGGCGCGGTGGGGCGGTCGGCCCGGACGCGCAGCAGGCCGTGGCCCCGTCGTCACCCCGTCGTCCCCTGACCGTCGTCACCCCGTCGTTCCTCTCCTTGTCGTCACCCTGTGGACCACCCGTCGACCATCCCGAATCCCCCACAAACGGGCCCGACCCCCTCCGGGCCCGCCGTGACCCGCACCGAAGTGGTCCTCCCCCACGGCCCCGGTGCGGGCAACACGGCTGTCCGGCGTTGTCGGCGGCTGGGGGAGAATGGTCGGCATGAGTCTTTTCCGGGACGACGGCGTCGTGTTGCGGGCGCAGAAGCTCGGCGAGGCCGATCGGATCATCACCCTGCTGACCCGCCAGCACGGCAAGGTGCGGGCGGTGGCGCGCGGGGTGCGGAAGACGAAGTCCAAGTTCGGTGCCCGTCTGGAGCCGTTCTCGCACGTGGACGTGCAGTTCTTCAGTCGGGGGAGTGACCTGGTCGGCCGCGGGTTGCCGCTGTGCACCCAGGTGGAGACCATCGCGCCGTACGGCGGTTCGATCGTCACGGACTACGGCCGCTACACCGCCGGCACCGCGATGCTGGAGACGGCCGAGCGCTTCGCCGAGAACGAGGGCGAGCCCGCCGTCCAGCAGTACCTGCTGCTGGTGGGCGGGCTGCGGACGCTGGCGGCGGGGAGCCACGAGTCGCACCTGGTGCTGGACGCCTTCCTGCTCCGCTCGCTCGCGGTGAACGGGTACGGCGCGAGCTTCACGGACTGCGCCAAGTGCGGCCTGGAGGGGCCGAACCGTTTCTTCTCGCTCCCGGCGGGCGGGGTGCTCTGCGCGGACTGCCGAGTGCCCGGATGTGCCGTAGCCTCCCCTGAGACACTGGTACTGCTCGGGGCGCTGCTGTCAGGGGACTGGCAGACGGCCGACGCCTGCGAGCCGCGGTACTGGCGGGAGGGCAGCGGCCTGGTCGCGGCCTATCTGCAGTGGCACCTGGAGCGGGGCATCCGCTCGATGAGATACGTGGAGAAGTGAGCACATGGCAGCGCGACGGCTCTTCGGCGGCGGCAAGCAGCGGGCGTACGCGCCTCCGACCCCGCACCCCAGCGGTGCACAGCCCCCGAAGATCCCCGGCGAGCTGGTGCCCGAGCACGTCGCCATCGTGATGGACGGCAACGGCCGCTGGGCCAAGGAGCGCGGGCTGCCCCGCACCGAGGGCCACAAGGTCGGCGAGTCCGTCGTGCTGGACGTCCTCGCCGGCGCCATCGAGCTCGGGGTCAAGAACATCTCGCTGTACGCCTTCTCCACCGAGAACTGGAAGCGCTCGCCCGACGAGGTGAAGTTCCTGATGAACTTCAACCGGGACGTCATCGCCCGCCGCCGCGACGAGATGGGCAAGATGGGCGTGCGGATCCGCTGGGCCGGCCGGATGCCCAAGCTCTGGAAGAGCGTCGTCCAGGAGCTCCAGGTCGCCGAGGAGCACACCAAGGACAACGACGCCGTGACGCTCTACATGTGCGTCAACTACGGCGGCCGGGCCGAGCTGGCGGACGCGGCGCAGGGCATCGCCCGCGACGTCGCGGCCGGCAAGCTGGACCCGAAGAAGGTCAACGAGAAGACCCTCGCCAAGTACATGTACCACCCGGACATGCCGGACGTGGACCTCTTCCTGCGCCCCAGCGGCGAGCAGCGCACCTCCAACTTCCTGCCCTGGCAGTCGGCTTACGCCGAGTTCGTGTTCCAGGACGTGCTCTGGCCGGACTTCGACCGCCGCGACCTGTGGCGCGCCTGCGAGCAGTACGCGATGCGCGACCGGCGCTTCGGCGGGGCGATCCCGAACGAGCTGCCCGCGCCGCGGCCGTCCGGGCACTGAGGCCGGGGCGCCGCCGCGGGTTCGCGGGTACGACGAAAAGGACCCACCGGGATCAGCCCGGTGGGTCCTCCTCGTCGTGCGGCGCGCCGCGGACGAGCGGCGGGGCTCAGGCCTTCTTGGCGCACTCCGCGCAGGTGCCGAAGATCTCCAGCGTGTGCGCGATGTCGCTGAAGCCGTGCTCGACGGCGACCGAGCTGGCCCAGCGCTCCACCGCGGGGCCCTCCACCTCGACGGTGGCGCCGCAGTGCCGGCAGACCAGGTGGTGGTGGTGTCCGCTGCTGCACCGGCGGTAGACGGCCTCGCCGTCGGCGGTGCGCAGCACGTCCACCTCACCGGCGTCGGCGAGCGACTGCAGGGTGCGGTAGACCGTGGTCAGACCGACGGAGTCCCCGCGGTGCTTCAGCAGGTCGTGGAGTTCCTGCGCGCTGCGGAAGTCCGCGATCTCGTCCAGGGCCGCCGAGACGGCGGCACGCTGCCGGGTCGATCGGGCGCGCGGCGACGGGCCTGCGGTGGTCACCGTGGGTCCTCCTGGGGTCGTGGGCGTCTCGCACATCATTGTGCCAGCCCCGCCCGCCCCTCCGGAGTGGTCGTGTCGGGGGAAGTCCGTTCCGGTGTCTGGGCGGGCAGTCGGACGTCGCAGATCTTGGGCCCGTGCTCGGTGTCGCCGCGGTGGCGGCGCCGGGCGAGCGGCGCGGCGAGCGCGCTGAACACCGCGAAGACCGCGATGGCGAGCAGCACGATGGCCGGGCCGGAGGGCACGTCGAGCTCGTAGGAGCCGGTGACCCCGGCGAGGGAGACCACCACGCCGAGTGCGATCGAGGCGGCCTGGGTGGCGGCGAAGGAGCGGGTGAGCTGCTGGGCGGCGACCACCGGGACCACCATCAGGGCGCTGACCAGCAGCAGTCCGACCACCCGCATGGCGACGGTGACGGTGACGGCGGCCATCACGGCGAGCAGCAGGTTGAGGGTGCGCACCGGCAGGCCGGTGACCCGGGCGAAGTCCTCGTCCTGGCAGATGGCGAACAGCTGGCGGCGCAGGCCGACGGTGACGGCGATGACCACCGCGCCGAGCACCGCGATGGCGGCCAGGTCGGCGGGGGCGACGGTGAGGATCGAGCCCCACAGGTAGCTCTCCAGCGAGCCGGAGCCGGCTTCGGCGGAGAGCGAGACGAGCAGCTTGCCGCAGGCCATGCCGCCGTAGAAGAGCATGGCGAGGGCGATGTCGCCGCGCTGGTTGCCGCGGGAGCGGACGAGTTCCATGGTGACGGCGCCGAGCACGCAGACCAGGACGGCCATCCAGACCGGGCTGGTCTGGAAGATGAAGCCGAGGCCGACGCCGGTCATCGCGACGTGGCCCATGCCGTCGCCCATCAGGGCCTGGCGGCGCTGCACCAGGTAGATGCCGACGGCGGGGGCGGTGATCCCGACCAGGACGGCGGCGAGCAGGGCGCGCTGCATGAAGTCGTAGGACAGCATCTCGGTCATGCGAGCAGCCTCGGCGGGGTCAGGTCGGCGTGCGGGTGGACGTGGTCGTGGCCGGGCAGTGCGTGCAGGCCGGTGTTGGGCACGGGCGGGCCGTCGTGTGCGACGCAGCCGTCCCGCAGGACGACGGCGCGGTCGATCAGCGGTTCCAGCGGCCCGAGTTCGTGCAGGACGAGGAGGACGGCGGCGCCGCGGCCGACCTCGGCGCGCAGGGTGTCGGCGAGCACCTGCTGGCTGGCGGCGTCCACCCCGGCCATCGGCTCGTCCATGATCAGCAGGTCGGGGGAGCCGACCAGGGCGCGGGCGATCAGGACCCGCTGCTGCTGGCCGCCGGACAGGTCGGCCACGCCGTCCCCGGCCCGCTCCAGCATGCCGACGGCGGCCAGTGCGCGGTCCACCGCCTCGCGGTCCTTGCGGCGGAACGGCAGCAGGCGGTGCTGCGGCAGCCGTCCGGTGGAGACCACCTCGCGCACGGTGGCCGGGACGCCGGAGGCGGCGGTGGTGCGCTGCGGGACGTACCCGATGCGGTGCCAGGCGCGGAAGGAGCCGTGCGGGGTGCCGAACAGCTCCAGGGTGCCGCGTTCCAGGGGGACGGAGCCGATCACGGTCTTGACGGTGGTCGACTTGCCGGAGCCGTTGGCGCCCAGCAGGGCGACGACCTCGCCGGGCCGGACGGTGAGGTCGACGCCGCGCAGCACCGGTCGGCCGCCGCGCGAGGCGACGGCGTCACGGAGGCGGACGGCCTGGGGTATCGGGTGGGTCATGGTGTTCCGTCCCGTCAGCTGGTGGCGGCAGGGGTGGTGGCGTCGGGGGTGGGCGTCGCGGCGGGGGCGGTCTGGCCGGCCGTGGCGCCGAGGGCGGTCCGGAGGTTGGCCAGGTTCTGCTTCATGACGGTGAGGTAGTCGTCCTTGGCGGGGTCCTTGACGCCTTCCAGCGGGTCCAGGACGGCGGTCTTGAGGCCGAGGTCGTTGGCGACGGTGTCGGCGAGCTTGGGGCTGACCAGGGTCTCGAAGAAGATCGTGGTGACGCCGTTGTCCTTGGCGGCCTTCTGCACGGCGGCGAGGCGGGCCGGGGTGGGCTCGGACTCCGGGTCGACGCCGTTGATGGCGACCTGGGTGAGGCCGTAGTGGTCGGCGAGGTAGCCGAAGGCGGCGTGGCTGGTGACGAAGGTCCTGGTCCCGGTGGACTTCAGCCCGTCCTGGAACTCCTGGTCGAGTGCGGTGAGCTTGGTGACCAGTTCGTCGGTGTTCCTGCGGTAGTCCTCGGCGTGGGTCGGGTCGGCCTTCGCGAACTCGTCGCCGACGCTCCGGGCGATCGCCGCGTAGCGGGTCGGGTCGAGCCAGATGTGCGGGTCGCCGGCCGGGCCCTCGTGCTTGTGGCCGCTCCCGGGCTCCTCCGCGCCTTCGTCGAGGTGGTGGTCGACCAGCGGGCTCGCGGCGGTGGCGTCGATCTTGTGCTTGCTGGACGACTGCGCGACGGCCTGGTCGACGGTGGGCTGCAGGCCCTTGAGGTAGAGGATCGCGTCGGCCTTCTGGACGGTGCCGACCTGCTTGGCGGTGAGTTCCAGGTCGTGCGGCTCGACGCCGGCGGCGGTGAGATCGGTGACCGCGACGTGCTCCTGGCCGATCTGCCGGGCGAGGAACTCCATCGGGTAGAAGGAGGCGACGACCTTCAGCTTGCCGTTTCCGCTGTCGGCGCTGCTGCTGCCTCCGCAGGCGGTGAGGGCGAGGGAGGCGGTGAGTGCGGTGGCGGCGATGGCTATGGAACGGCGGGTCCGTCGACGAAGCAGTCCGATCATCATGACAATCATTCTCATCTCACATGGAAATGATTGTCAACTCACTCGGACGGGTGAACGGCAGATGACGAGGAGTGGGGGCGGCCGGACGATACCGATTTGAATCACGTACCCGTATGGCCGGTAACCTGAGGTATTCGGGTACGCGTAACCAGCCGTGCCCTGACCGTGCCGTACGTACTGAAGAGAGCACTGTGGCCGCCGACAAGATCGACACGATCGTCAGCCTGAGCAAGCGCCGTGGCTTCGTCTACCCCTGCAGCGAGATCTACGGCGGCACGCGTGCCGCCTGGGACTACGGGCCGCTGGGTGTGGAGCTCAAGGAGAACATCAAGCGCCAGTGGTGGCGCGCGATGGTCCAGGCCCGCGAGGACGTCGTCGGCCTCGACTCCTCGGTGATCCTCGCCCGCGAGGTGTGGGAGGCCTCCGGCCACGTCGCCACCTTCAACGACCCGCTGACCGAGTGCCTCTCCTGCCACAAGCGCCACCGGGCCGACCACCTGGAGGAGAAGTACGAGGCCAAGCACGGCTTCCCGCCGCCGAACGGCCTCAAGGACGTCAACTGCCCCGACTGCGGCACCAAGGGCCAGTTCACCGAGCCCAAGGACTTCTCGGGCATGCTGAAGACCCACCTCGGTGTCACCGAGGAGGCCAGCGGCCTGGCGTTCCTGCGCCCCGAGACCGCCCAGGGCATCTTCACCAACTTCAAGGCCGTCCAGACCACCTCGCGCAAGAAGCCGCCGTTCGGCATCGCCCAGACCGGCAAGAGCTTCCGCAACGAGATCACCCCCGGCAACTTCATCTTCCGGACCCGCGAGTTCGAGCAGATGGAGATGGAGTTCTTCGTCAAGCCGGGCGAGGACGAGCAGTGGCACGAGTACTGGCTCCAGCAGCGCTGGGACTGGTACGTCGACCTCGGCATGCGCACCGAGAACATGCGCTTCTTCGAGCACCCGAAGGAGAAGCTCTCCCACTACGCCAAGCGCACGGTGGACATCGAGTACCGCTTCAACTTCGGTGGCAGCGAGTTCTCCGAGCTTGAGGGCGTCGCCAACCGCACGGACTACGACCTGCGGGTGCACAGCGAGGCGTCCGGCCAGGACCTGAAGTACTTCGACCAGGAGTCCGGCGAGCGCTACTTCCCGTACGTCATCGAGCCGGCGGCCGGCCTCAACCGCGCCATGCTGGCCTTCCTGATCGACGCCTACTTCGAGGACGAGGCACCCAACGCCAAGGGCGTCATGGAGAAGCGCGTCGGCATGCGGCTCGACCCGCGCCTGGCCCCGGTCAAGGTCGCGGTCCTGCCGCTGTCGCGCAACGCCGACCTCTCCCCGAAGGCCCGCGGCCTGGCCGCCGACCTGCGCACCGCCTGGAACGTCGAGTTCGACGACGCCGGCGCGATCGGCAAGCGCTACCGCCGCCAGGACGAGATCGGCACGCCGTTCTGCGTCACGGTCGACTTCGACACCCTTGAGGACAACGCGGTGACGGTCCGCGACCGCGACACCATGTCGCAGGAGCGCGTCTCGCTGGACCAGGTCAAGGCGTACCTCGGTGCGCGCCTGATCGGCTGCTAGGGCCGGGTCCTTCGTACGGGGAGCCCCCGTCCGCCCTTTCGGGGCGGGCGGGGGCTCCTTGCCGTGTGCGGGGGTTGCTGTGCGGGGTGGGTGTCACCGCCGTCGGCGAAGGGGCTCACCGCCGTACGGGGGCGTACCGCCGTACGGGGCTCACCGCCGTACGGGGCTCACCGCCGTCCCCAGCGGGAGCGGGGGGCCGCGGGCGGGGTGGTCGGCAGGCCGGCCGCGCGGAGGGCGGCGAGGGTGGTGCGGTGCCGGGCCTCGTCGGCGAGCAGGGCGGCCAGCAGCTGTCCGTACAGCTCCCGGCTGCCGGCGCTGTCCAACGCGGCCGCCAGGCGGACGATCTCCACGGGCGGGCGGAGCGCCGCGAGTTCGCGCAGCAGGGCCGTGGCGAGGGCGGGCGGCAGCTCGGTGGAGAGCGCGGCGAGGTCCGCGGTGGGGCGGCCGGCGGCCTGGCGCAGCAGGGTCCGGACGTCGCCGGGGCGGTCGTGCTGCTGGAGGCAGGCGGCGAGGGAGGTCAGCTCGGCGGTCGGTGCCGATCCCCACTCCCACAGGAGCGTCGCGCCGTCCGCGTTCTGCCCGGCCCGCTCCAGTGCGGAGAGGAGCCCGGGGACGGAGGCGGCGGGGTAGGACCAGAAGGCGTGGAACAGCTCGGCGGCCTCCTCGGCCAGGCCCAGTTCGCGCAGTTCGGCCAGGACGGCGACGGCGTGTTCGGGGGCGGACCGGGCCGTGCCGCGGGCGAGTCGGAGGGAGGCGCCCGTCGGGCCGTACCGGGCGAGCATGCCGACCAGGAGCGCGGTGTCGGCGGGGGCGAGGCGGGCGGCCGCCTGGTCGATCAGCTCCGTGGCCTCGGTGCGGGCGCCGGAGCGGTGGAGGGTGGTGATCCGCTCGGTGAGGGCGCCGATGTCGGGACGGGCGGGCGGCGGCGGGGGTGCGGGCTCCGCTCGCCGGTGCTGCTGTCGTGGCTCCGGCCGCCGCGGGCCCGGTCGCAGAGGTTCCTGGTGCCGTGGCTCCTGCTGTCCCAGGTCCTGCTGTTCCGGGTCCTGCTGCCGTGGTTTCTGCTGTACGTGTCTGAGGCGCATCTCCAACGCCTCCAACTGGTCGCTGAGTTGGCGACACCGGATCCCCAGCCCCTCACGGAGGGTGCGGGCCTGGGCGAGCTGCCGCAACAGCTCGCCCTCCGGCCGTTGGCGGCCCGGGGTCGCCCGGATCGCCTCGTTCAGCCGCCGTTCGCGCTGACTCGCGTAGCGGCTCGCGCGGAGTAACTCGTCCAGCTCTGCGCGGAGTTCGGCGGCCTGTTGCTCGCCCTCCAGCTGCTGGCCTGCGGATTGTGCCGTCGGCCGCATGCGCATGATCGCCCCAACCTGTCCATCCAGACCCTGACTGCAGGACATCCTGGCGTCGGTATGTGGCGAGGGAGTTAAGAGCGCACGACCAGTCGTGCCCGAGTGGTGTCAAGGAGCGCGCAGAGGGCGGTCGCGGCAAGAAGTGCGCCGGTCGCGCTCCGGAGGAGGGTCGCCTCGTAGTAGGGGCCCGGGACGAGGACCGCGGTGAGGTGGCCGACCGCCGTGCCGGCGACGGCGGGCAGCAACAGGCGCGGGGCGTCGCGTCGAAGGGTCGCCCCGATCACCAGGAGGCCGGCGAGTACGGCGAGTCGGGGCGTGCCGAAGGACTCCGCGTAGCGGATCGCGAGGGCGGGGACGAGGAGGCGGGCGAGCGCCCGGCCGATGGTCGCGGTGAGGGCGGCGGCCGTGGCCCGGCGCGGAGCACCCGCGGCGCCACGACCAGGGCGGCGGCGGCCGAAGCCACCACCGTCCCGTCCAGTAGCGGAGCGACCGTGCTCATGCGGCCAGCCGCGCCCGCGCCTCCATCAGCGCGAAGCCCAGCAGGTTCAGCCCGCGCCACTCGGCGGGCTGCTGGGCCCGGATGTCGTCGGCCGCGAGCCCGATGCCCCAGATCCGGTCCACCGGGCTGGCCTCGACCAGCACCCGGCGGCCGGTGCCCAGCAGGTACTCGCGCAGCGCCTCGTCCTGCCCGAACTTCGCCACGTTGCCCGCGACGACCAGCTCGAACCGCCCGTCGGCCCAGGTCCGGTCGTCGAAGCCCTCGACCAGCCGCCCCAGCTTCTTCGCCTCGGCCGGCGTGCGGGCGGCCAGCACCTGCTGCTCGATGGCCTCGTCCCCGAACATCCGGGCCTTGCCGGCCATCATCCAGTGCTCGGCGGACGCGTACGTCACCCCGTCTACGGTGAACTCCCCGGGCCACCACTGGCTCAGGCACTCCTGCCGGGTGCCGCCGCCCTTGCGGGCCGTGTGGCCCCAGAACATCACCCACTTCGGGTGCACCCCGTCGGCCATCAGCGCCGCGAGCTGCTCGCGGCTGCGGACGGCGGCGGGGTCCCCCACGTGCATCTCGCTCATATCGTCAGTCTGACACAAAGGGGGTGGTGGTCGCGAACCGTTTGGGTCCCTCCGGGCGGCCGCCGACAGGTGCTCTCGCCCGTCAGCCGTCAGCCGTCAGCCGTCGGCCGTCAGCAGTTCGCCGCGAGTCGGGTGAGGCGCTCGCGGATGGTGGGGAGGCGGTCGCCGGAGAGGAACCGCTTGCAGGACGTGCGGGCCGCGCGCCGCCGGTGGAACTCGCTCTGGTCATCGGTCATCCGGTGATTGTCGGACCGGTGACGCGGTCGGACCGACTGCATTTCCCGGCGCTACGGCCGGTAGTACGCCTCGATCGGGGCGCGGGCCTCCTCGTACAGCGCCGGGCCGTCCTCGGGCACCGTCGGCCAGGCGCCCGACTGCGGGTTGAGCGCGACGAGTTGGTCGGTCGACAGCGCGTACACGACCCGGCCGATGCCCGACCGGACGATGGCGCCGCGGCACATCCCGCACGGCTGGCAGCTGGTGTACATCGTGGTGCGCGCGGCCGTGTCCGGGGCGAGTTCGCGGGCCGCCCAGCGGGCGAGCTTCAGCTCCGGGTGGGCCGTGATGTCGTCGTCGCGCCGTACGGTGTTGTGGGCCTCGGCGAGGATCCCGCCGTCCGGTCCGGCCAGCAGGGAGCCGTACGGGGCGTCGCCCAGGTCGATCGCCCGGGCGGCGACGGCGACGGCGCGACGCAGGAGGGTCTCGTCGGCTTCGGTCATCACGAACGGGCTGCCTTCCAGTGGGTGGCGACGGTACTGAGAGCCTGCCACGCCGACTGCGGTCGGCGCGTCTCCTCCGGATCGCCGTGGTAGGGGTCGAACACGACGCTCTGAGCGCCGAGGTCGCGCAACTGCCGCAGGTCGTCGAGGACTTGCTCGACGGTGCCGACGCCGGCCGGCCTCTCGGGGTCGTCGACGGGGGTGTCGGTCAACCGCAGGGCGATGCGGGGCGCGAAGCCGGGCATCGGGCGCTCGGCCAGCACCGACCGCATCCGGGCGAGCGGCAGCCGCAGCGGGTGCCAGGCGTCACCGAACCGAACCGCGCGGCGCAGCGCCGCCCCGCTGTGGCCGCCGACCCAGACCGGCACGGACAGGCCCTGCTCCGTCCAGGCCTCCCGCAGCGTGCCCAGGTACTCGTCGGTCAGCCGGCCGCGCGCGCCGAACGGCACGCCGAGCGCGTCGAACTCCTGCCGGGCCCAGCCGACCCCCACGCCGAGGACGAACCGGCCGCCGCTGAGCCGGTCGAGGGTGCCGGCCATCCGGGTCACCAGCAGGGGGTTGCGGTAGGGCAGGACGAGCACGGTCGTGCCCAGTCGCAGGCCGGTGGTGATCCCGGCGAGCCAGGACAGCGTGGTGAACGGCTCGTGGAACGGCTCCGGGTACCGCTCGGCCACGTCCGGGGTCACCGCCACGTGGTCCGACACCATGAGGAGGTCGAAGCCGAGCGCCTCCACGGTCCGGGCTCATGCGCGCAGCACGCCGGGATCGGTCCCCGGGCCGAAGTTCGGTACGTTGACGCCAAGTTGCATGCTTCGAGGCTATCCCCGTGATCATGGCGTCCGGAACCCGATCCTCCCGCCGTACGACGTGGTTTCCCGTGGTTCTCCCGGTAGATTCGCCGTATGGCCGTGAATCTGGACGACACCGACTGGGCGATCATCGAGCAGCTGCAGCGCGAGGCCCGCATCTCCCTCAGCGAGCTGGGGCGGCGGGTGAGCCTCAGCGCGTCCGCCACCACCGAACGCGTCCGGAACCTGGAGTCGCAGGGCGTCATCAGCGGCTACCACGCGACGGTGGACCTCGCGAAGGTCGGCTACCCCGTCCTCGCCGTCGTCCGGCTGAAGTACCCGGGCAACCGGCACGAGCCGCTGCGCCGCCTGCTCGCCGAGCGGCGCGAGATCCTGGAGTGCCTGCGCACCACCGGCGACGACTGCTACACCCTGAAGGTCGCGGCCACCTCCATGGAGCACCTGGAGACCCTGGTCGACGAGTTGGCCGGCTTCGGCAGTACGACCACGAGCGTCGTCTACAGCCGGACGCTGCCGCTGCGCGGGCCCGCCCGGCCCTGAGGCCTGCCGTCCCTCGATCGGGGGAGGTCGTCCGCGAACCGTGCGGCCAGACTGGCGGTCGTGGCCGGGGAGGTGCTCGCCCCCTCCCGGCCGCGATTCCACGATCCCGCGATTCCACAGGAGTTGAGCCGTGCGCCAGCGGATCCGCCACATGGCACTGTCCCTCTCGGCCGCGACCGCGGTCGCCCTAGGCGTCCTGGCGGCACCCGCCGCCTCCGGCACCGGCCGGCCGGACCCCGCGCGGCCGGACCTCGTGCGACCGAACCTCGTGCAGCAGGGGCTGGACGCGCTGGTGCGCACGGACGGCGTGCCCGCCGCCCTCGCGACCGTGCGGGGCCGGGACGGCGGTGTCCGCCACTACACGGCAGGGGTGGCGGACCTGGCCACCGGGGCGCGGGTGCCGGTCGACGGGCAGGTGCGGATCGGCAGCAACACCAAGACCTTCACCGCCGTGGTGGTGCTGCAGCTGGTAGGGGAGGGGAAGGTCGACCTCGACGCCCCGGTCGACACCTACCTCCCCGGTCTGGTCCGCGGTGACGGCATCGACGGGCGGCGCATCACCGTACGCCAACTCCTGCAGCACACCAGCGGGTTGCCGGACTACGAGGGGCTGATCGACGAAGCCTCCCTTCGGGACCGGTACTTCGAGCCGCGCGATCTCCTGGACGTCGCCCTCCGGCAGAAGCAGCAGTTCGCCCCCGGGGAGAGGTTCGGCTACAGCAGCACCGGTTACGTGCTGGCCGGCCTGATCGTCCAGCGGGTCACCGGTCGGCCGCTCGCCGAGGAGATCGACCGGCGCGTCGTCCGGCCGCTCGGACTGCGGCACACCTACTTCCCCGCCGTGGGCGACCGGACGATCCGGGAGCCCCACCCCAAGGGCTACCGCAAGGACACCGCCGGCTCGCTGCGGGACTTCACGGAGCTGGACCCCTCGGCGGGCTGGGCGGCCGGGCAGATGATCTCCACCGACTCCGACCTCAACCGGTTCTTCTCCGAGCTGCTCGCCGGACACCTCCTCCCGCCGGCCCAGCTCGCCCAGATGCGCACCACCGTCCCGGTCGGGACCACCGGCATGGCCTCCGGCCTGGGGATCTTCCGTCGGCCGCTGTCCTGCGGCGGGGTCTACTGGGGCCACGGCGGCGACATCCCCGGGTACGAGACCCGGGGCGGCGTCACCGAGGACGGCCGTGCCGTCACCATCGCGGTGACGACAGTTCCGGCCGACTACGAGGTGACCCGGCGGCTGGAGGGCGTCGTGGACACGGCCCTGTGCCGCTGAGCCGGCCGGTCCGGCCCCGGGTGCGGCCCCGGTGGCGCCTCAGGAGTGGTGGCGGTAGACCTCGTCGGTCACCAGGCCGGTGCCGTGGTGGAGGGACGCACTCGTGTACGCCATCCGCATCCGCGCGGCCTGGACCGTCCGCTGCTGTTCGATCAGCATCCCCTCCGCGCTGTCCGAGTGGAGCCGCCTCGCCCGCTCCCGGAGCACCAGGTGCAGGGTGATGCCGACGATGGCGGCGACGAGCGCGAGCAGGAACACCAGGACGAAGATCATGAGGCCATCCTCCCCCTGCATACGAAGGATTCCAACGTGTTTGGGAACGTCGATCGGATCATCGGTGCGGAGGGTTCGGCCCAGCCAGGGGAGGGGTGGGGCGGGGCTCAGGCGTCCCGGGCCGCGGCCAGTTCCGCGTTCGCGCGCTGTGTGACCAGGGCCAGCACGCGGCCCGCGACGGCGAGGTCCTCGGCCGGGATGTCGGCGTAGAGACGAGCGGTGATCCCGGCGGTCTCGGTGGTGGTGCGCTCGTACAGCGCGCGGCCGGCGTCGGTGAGCCGGAGCCGGGACGTTCCCGCTGCCGCCTCGTCCTCCGCCTCTTCCGCATCCTCCGCCTCCAGCAGGTGCGCGGCCGTCAGCTCCTCGACCACGCCGTCCACGACCGACTCGTCGGCCTTCAGTGAGCCGGTGACGTCGCGGACCAGCGCGTCCCGGGCGATGGAGCCGCCCGCGGCGGCGACGACCCGGAGCGTCACGCTGTGGTGGAAGGTGGCGCCGTGCCGGTCCAGCACGCCCTCCAGGAGGGCGCGCGCGGCGTAGTGCGCCAGGGCTATGACCCGGCCGTCGACTGCGGTGGGGGCGGCCTGTGCGGTGGTGGCGGTGGTCATGGTTGCTCCTCGTCGTTCTCGGTGGGCGGATCAAGAGGTGCGTCGAGCAGGGCGGCCAGTTCGCTCGTGAACTGCCGGGCGCGCGGGCTGTCCTGGCCGCCGAGCGGCTCCAGCAGCCGGTCCAGGAGGCCCTGGACCACCGTGATCGCGCGCCGGGTGACGTCGCGTCCCTGCTCGGTGAGCGACAGCTGTACGGCGCGCGGGTCGTCCGGGTCCCGGGTGCGGGCGACGAGCCCGTTGGCCTCCAGGGCGCGGGCGAGCTTGGAGACGTACAGCGCCTCCAGTCCCGTGTGGTCGGCGAGCCGGCGTTGGCTGGGGCGCAGCCCGGAGCGCGACATGCCGTACAGCGACGCCATCACCGCGTACTGGGCGTGGGTCAGGCCCAGCGGTGCGACCGCCCGGTCGACGGCCACCCGCCACTTCGTCGACAGGCGCCAGACCAGGAAACCCGCTGTCGCGCCCTCGGTTGGTGAACTCACGACAGGCACAGTACATGGCTACTATGTCCATGGCTACTATTTTGGGTGCGCCCGGTGGCGCCTGCCCGCCCGATCGGAGGCGGGCGAAGTCCTCGGCATCGGTTCGTGATTGACACCGCATCATCGAGTCGGCACGTAGCCTTCGCCCATGCCGACTCCCTCCCCGCTTGCCATCCCCACCCGTTTCGAGGGCGCCCCCGACCGCGTCGCCCTCGTCCTCCCGGGCGTCGGGTACACGCCGGCCAGGCCGCTGCTCCACTTCGCCGGTTCGGTGCTCCAGCAGCAGGGCTGGACGGTCCAGGAAGTGTGGTGGGAAGTCCCGGACGACTTCGGCGGGTTCGGGCCGCAGGAGCGGATCGCCTGGGTCGAGCGGGAGGTCGCCCGGGCCGTCGACGCCGAGGGTGGCGCCTGCCGCCTGCTCGTCGGCAAGTCCCTGGCCTCCTTCGCCTGCGGCCTCGCGGCCGACCGCGGCCTGGCGGCGGCCTGGCTGACCCCCGTCCTGACCTTCGAGCCGGTCGCCCGGGCCCTCCACCGCACCGAGGCCCCGACCCTCCTGGTCGGCGGCGGCGCCGACCGGGTGTGGGACCGCCGGATCGCCGAATCGAGCGGACACGAGGTCCTGGAGGTGCCCGGCGCGGGCCACGGCCTCGAACTGCCGGACGACGCAGTGGGCTCGATCGACATCCTGCGGCACGTCACCGCCCGCCTGGACCGCTTCGTCGCCGCCCTGGGAACGGGCCGGTAGCCCCGATCTCGTCGCCCGTTCGGGGTGTCGGCGGGCACCCGCCTGCCCCCCGGGTGCCCGACGGGCCGACTACCGGGGCCCGCCGACGGGCCGACCGGGGGCGATCACCGGCAGGTCCCGCCCCTCGGCGGCCTCGGCCAAGCGCTTGTCGTACGTGACGAAGGCGGTGAGCGCGTGCTCCAGGTGCTCGGCGGTGGCGAGGTGAACGGCGTCGAGCGTGCGGAGGTGCGGGGCGGCGAACCGGGACGCGGCCCGAAGGACGGGATCGGAGAGCCGGATGCGGAGCAGCCGGTCGAGCAGATCCGCCGAAGCGTCCAGCAGCTCAGGCGGTGCGCCGATCCGGATCAGCGCGCGCGGCACCTCCACCTGGGCCAGTGCGCTGGTGGCATGGCCCTCGGATCCGCGTGAGGAGAGAAACGTGCGCAGCGCGGCGGATTCGTCCTCGGGGACCAGGAGCTTGAGGATCGCGCAGGAGTCGAGGTAGATCAACGGTCCTCCTCCTCCCGCATGGCGTGCAGGGCGTCGGCGGCCGAGCCGAGCCGGGCGCCGATCTCGGGGATCGTCCAGTCGGCGAGGCCGCGCGCGGTGGCGGCGTTCTCCGGGTCGATGGTGCCGTCGCGAACAAGATCCTCCAGCACCCGCTGTTCCGGGTCCGGCGGTGCGAGGACGGCGATCAGCCGACCGTTGCGGGTGATTTCGACACGTTCGCCCGCCACGACGCGGTCGATCAACTCGCTGGCGTGCTGCTGAAGCTGCCGGATCGGGACTCTGGCTGTCATACGACTCACGGTAGGGCTGATCGTGCGGCGATCACGAGGAATGTGCGTCGATTTCACGCGAACGAGTGCCGGACGACCGGACCGGCGGAGCCGGAACGCCGACGGCCCCGCGATCGATGTGCGATCGCGGGGCCGTCCGCCGCCGCCCGCCGCCCGGGGCCCGGAGGCCCGGCGGGTCAGCCGATGGAGCGGGGGAGCCGGGTGGTCAGGTAGAGGATGGTGAAGGAGCCGAGGAGCTGGATGCCCAGGCACAGGGCGAGCGTGCGGCCCATGCCGAGGCTGGGGGAGAGCGACAGGTACAGGGTGCCGAGGGTGGCGACGCCGAGGGCGAGGCTGGACTGCTGGCTGGTGGCGAGGACGCCGCTGCCGACGCCGGCCCGGGCGGCGGGCACCTTCGAGAGGACGACCCGGAACAGCGGGGTGCCGATCAGGCCCTGACCGATGCCGGCAAGGGCGACGCCGGGCGCCATCCGCAGCGGGGAGAAGTGTGCCCAGTCGGCGAGGACGGTCACGGCGAGGGCGGCGAGGCCGACGGCCTGGACGACGGCGCCGGCGCTGAGCACCCGGCTGCCCCAGCGGCCGATCAGGCGCGGGCCGGCGAGCGAGGCGCTGAAGTAGCCGACGGCCATCGGGACGAGCGCCCAGCCCGCTGCGACCGGGCCGAGCTTCAGGCCCTGCTGGAGGGCGACCGCGATGACGAACATGAAGCCGCCGAAGCCCGCGAAGTAGGGGAGCGCGATGCCGAGGCCGCGCCGCATCTCCGGGATGCGCAGCAGGGTCGGCGGCACCAGCGGGGTGTCGCCGCGCTGCTCGGCGCGGCGCTCGACCAGGGCGAAGGCGACGGCCAGGACGGGGAACAGCCCGAGCAGCACCAGGGACCAGAGCGGCCAGCCGGCGGCCCGGCCCTCCATCAGCGGGACGAGCAGGGAGAGCAGGGTGGCGGTGAGCAGGACGGTGCCGGGCACGTCGACCCGGGCGGCCCGGGTGGCCTTGCTCTCCGGGACGTAGCGGACCGCGAGGACCACGGCGAGCAGTGCGAACGGCACGTTGAGCAGGAACACCGAGCGCCAGCCGGTGCCGAAGAGGTCGGCGGCGACCAGCATTCCGCCGAGCACCTGCCCGATGACCACCGAGATCCCGCCGACCGCGCCGTACACGCTGAGGGCGCGGCCGCGCCGGGCGCCGTCGGTGGCGGCGGTGATGGTGCCGAGCACCTGGGGGATCAGCAGTGCGGCCGAGGCGCCCTGGGCGGCCCGGGCGGCGACCAGGGACCACGCGTCGGGGGCCAGGCCGCAGGCCAGGGAGGTGAGGGCGAAGGCGGCGGCACCGGCGACGAAGAGTCGGCGGCGGCCGAAGATGTCGCCGAGTCGCCCGCCGAGGACGAGCAGGACGGCGAACGCGATGCCGTAGCCGGCGGCGACGAGTTCGAGGACGGCGGGCCCGGCGTTCAGGTCCTTGTCGATGGTGGGCAGGGCGACGTTGACGATGAAGAAGTCGAGCATCGGCAGGAAGGCCCCGAGCAGGACGGTGACCAGTCCGGCGGTGCCGAGCGTGGGCGCACCGAGGGTGGGAGTGCCGGGGGCGGGAGCGGCGGTGCCGGGGGCCGCGGTGCCGGGGGTGGTGGCGGTGCGGCGCGGGGCGGGGGCGACGGCGAGTTGTTGGGTCACGGGTCATACGATCCGCCGCTCGATACCCTGGTACCAGAGTGTGGTTATCCGGGTATGAGAAGTACCTGGCAACAGGCTGACGGGTGGCGCATGCTGGGGAGCATGAGCCTGACGACCCGCACCGCGCAAGCCCCGGCCGCCGCGAACGCCCTTGCCACCCCGGTCGGTTCCGCCGCGCCCGCCGCGCCCGCTGCCTCGGCCGCGCCCGGCGACGCGCGCCGGCACGAACTGGCCGCCTTCCTGCGCAGCCGCCGAGAGCGGATCGCGCCCGAGCAGGTGGGCCTGCCGATGACCGGGCGCCGCCGTACGCCGGGGCTGCGGCGCGAGGAGGTCGCGCAGCTCGCCGCGGTCGGGGTGACCTGGTACACGTGGCTGGAGCAGGGGCGGGACATCCAGGTGTCCACCCAGGTGCTGGACGCGGTGGCCCGGGCGCTGCTGCTGGACCCGAGCGAGCGCGCGCACCTGTTCACCCTGGCCGGTGCGGACGACCCGGCGCCGGTGCAGGAGTGCCCCTCGGTGACGCCGACCGTGCGGCTGGTGCTGGAGCAGATGGCGCCGTACCCGGCCCTGGTGGTCAACTCCCGTTATGACGTGCTGGCGTACAACGCGCAGTACACCGGGATCGTCGGCGACCTCTCCGCCCTGCCGCCCGAGGACCGGAACATGCTGTGGATGGCGTTCACACCCTCGCGGTTCCGCGACGTGCTGGTCGACTACCGCACCGAACGCCTCGGCATGGTGGCCCGGTTCCGTTCGGCGATGGCCGACCACAGTTCGGAGCCGGCGTGGAAGGCGCTGCTGGCGCGGGTGCTCAAGGCCTCGCCCGACTTCGCGGAGCTCTGGCAGCGGCACGACGTGATGCGGCCGAGCAACGGCGTCAAGCGCTTCCAGGTGCCCGGAGTCGGTCTGCTGAGCTGCGAGTACACCAACTTCTGGCTCGGTCCCCGGCACGGCAGCCGGATGATCACCTACACCCCGCTGGACGACGGGACCCGCGCGCTGATGGACCGACTGCCCACCGCGCTCTGACGACCCGGACGCCCGCCGGCCCGCCAGCGCGCCGGCCCGCAGGCCCGTCGGGCTCAGCCGCGGGCGGCCGCCTGGCGCCCGAGCAGCAGGCACACCACCGCGAGCGGCAGCTCGATGCCGCCCGCCATGGCCAGCGCCGCGAGCACCGCGTGCCCCGGCCCGGCGCAGGCGATGTCGGCCATCGCGTCCGCGGCGAGCAGCAGCGCCACCGTGGCGGCCGCCCACAGCGCGGCGGGGTTGTGCCGGCGCAGCAGCGCGTCCAGCGTGAGCAGGGCGGAGAACTCCACCAGGTCGAGCACGACCCACGGGGTCTCGTGGCAGACGGCGAGGATCGCCAGCCAGGGCAGCAGCGCGACCGCCGCCATGGCGGGCACCCGGGCGAAGCGCTCGGGCAGGACGAAGGCGGGGAGCGAGCAGGCGGCCCGGCCGGAGAGGGCGGCGGTGCTCATGCCGCACCCCCGATCCGGCGCGCCGGGACCCGCTCCAACGGCAGCCGCTCGGCCGGCCCGCCCGTCGGGTGATCGACCAGCACCGCGTCGAACGGCCCCTCTGCCCAGGCGAGCCAGAACCGCCCGGCGACCGTGACCACCTGGGCCGCGACGGCGGAGCTCACCGACCGGAACGCCCGCCGCCCGGCGAAGACCACCGAGGGCGCCGTGCCGTCGGCGGCCAGCCGGCCCCAGGCGATCACGTGCCAGGCCCGTCCGCCGGACGGGCTGCGCCGCGCCCCGCGCAGCAGCTGCGGGGTGAGCCGGGCGGCGACCAGGACGTCGGCCAACTCGCCGTGCTGGTAGAACTCCAGGGCGGCCCGGCCGCGGCCGGACCCGGTGCTGCGGACCGACCAGGGCCCGCTCCATGCCGACAGCGTCCCCTCCGGCTCCGACGCCGGGAGGAGCACGCCCCCGGGAACGCCGTGGCGCCCGGGGAGGCGCCGCCCGTGCGGCGGAGTGGCGGAGTGCGATGCGGTGCTCGTCATGTCCTCAAGTGTTCCGTCGGGGCGTCTTCCTGTCGGTGGTGCTCCACCCCGAATCGGGGGTGTAGCCAGCTACACCCCCTGTCGGGTACCCCCCTTCATGGTGACCGGTGATCATCGGGCCCTACGCTGTCCGGCATGCCCTCCACCACGTTGCGCCGAGCGCTCGTCAGGAGCCTCCGGCGCGCACCGTGGTCGCCCGAGGTCCGACGGGACGTCCGCTTCACGGCCGCCGGAATACCGCAGGCCCTGCCGATCTGGCTGGCCGTCACCGATTCCAAGCTGCTCTTCCCGCTGCTCGCCGTCCTCCTGCTCCTCACCCGCCCGCTGACCGCCCTCCATCGCGGCCGGCTGCGCGCGCTGTACGGGGTGGAGATCCCGCGGCCGCGGCCGCTGTCCGGGCGCCGGATGCTGCTGCTGGGGATGACCTGGCGTCAGACCCTCCACCACCTGCTGGTCGGCCCGCTGCTGGCGGCGGCCGCGCTGGCGGTGCTGTACGCCTGGGGCGCAGGCCTGGTGCTGGCCACCCTGTACGGCTGGATCTGGCTGATGCCTCCCGGCACCGCGCTGCGCTCCGACCTGGCGGGTCAGGACGTCTGGCTCACCCTGATCGGTGTGGTGCTGCTGCTCGGGGCGCACTGGCCGATGGCGTCGATCGCCCGGCTGGAGGCGTGGGCGGCGAAGTGGCTGCTCGGTCCCGACCGGGCGGAGGCGTTGGAGCGGCGGGTCGAGGAGATCGCCGAGAGCCGGGCCGGGCTGGTCGACGCGGTGGACGCCGAGCGCCGCCGGATCGAGCGGGACCTGCACGACGGCGCCCAGCAGCGCCTCACCTCCCTGGCGATGAACCTGGGCCTGGCCCGGCGCACCCTCAAGGACGTCCCGCCCGAGGTCATGCAGGTGATCGTCGACGCGCACGAGGAGGCGCAGGCGGCCATCGACGAGCTGCGCGACCTGGTCCGCGGCCTGCACCCGGCGGTCCTGGAGGACCGCGGTCTGGACGCGGCGCTGTCCGGCATCGCGGCCCGCGCCCCGCTGCCGGTGCGCCTGGACGTCGACCTGTCCGAGCCGATCGCGCCGACCGTCGAGGCGGTCGCGTACTTCACCGTGTCCGAGGCGCTGACCAACGTGGCCAAGCACGCCCGGGCCGGCCGGGTCGACCTCTCGGTGCGGGCGGCCGGGGGCCGGCTGCGCCTGGTCATCAGCGACGACGGCGTGGGCGGCGCGGACGCCGCGCGCGGCACCGGGCTCACCGGTCTGCGCAAGCGCGCCGCCTCGGTCGACGGGACGCTGTCCGTTCTCAGCCCCCTCGGGGGCCCCACCACCATCACCGTGGAGTTGCCGTGCGCGCTGTGATCGCCGAGGACTCGGTCCTGCTGAGGGTCGGCCTGGTCAAGGTCCTGGAGGCGGTGGGCTTCGAGGTGGCGGCCGCCGTCGGGGACGCCACCGAACTGCTGGCCGCCGTGGAGGAGCACCGCCCGAAGGTGGTGGTCGCCGACGTCCGGATGCCCCCGGGCTTCCACGACGAGGGCGTGAAGGCGGCGATGGTGATCCGCCGGCAGTGGCCGGACACCGCGGTCCTGCTGCTCTCCCAGTTCGTGGAGGAGCGCTACGCCGCCGATCTGCTGTCGACCAACACCAGTGGCGTCGGCTACCTGCTCAAGCAGCGGGTGGCCAACGTGGACGACTTCGTGGAAGCGCTGCAGCGGGTCGCCGAGGGCGGCACCGCGCTGGATCCGGAGGTGGTCGCCCAGCTGCTGGTGCGCCGCCACCGGGACCCGCTGGAGAAGCTCACCCCGCGCGAGCGGGACGTGCTCGCCCTGATGGCGGAGGGCCGTTCCAACGCCGCGATCGCCGCCTCGCTGGTGGTCAGCGACAGTGCGGTGGCCAAGCACATCAACTCGATCCTCACCAAGCTCGACCTGCCGCCGGCGGAGGACAGCCACCGCCGGGTGATGGCCGTGCTGCGATTCCTGGAGGTCGGGTGACGGCGGGCACGGCGAAGGCCTGGCGGGTCACCGGGACGCTCGCGACGGTCCTGGTCGTGATCGGCGCCGGCCTGCAGACCTGGTCGGTGGTGGCGCAGCAGCGGTCGACCGGCTCACGGTCGTACGACCGGCCGGTGCACCGCCTGAAGCTGGAGACCGGCAACGCCTCGGTGAAGGTGCGGGCCGGCCGGGTGGACCACGTGGTGGTGCACCAGCGGCTGGAGTGGATGCTGCGCAAGCCGGTGGTGTCGACCGTCTTCACGGACGACCTCGTCACCGTCGGGGTGCGCTGCCGGCAGGTGCTGCCGGTCGCGGACTTGGGATGCAGCGCCGAGATCGAGGTGGACGTGCCGGCCTCGACCGAGGTGTCCGGGTCGGTGAGCTCCGGCTCGGTCCAGGTGGAGGGCCTGAGCGGGAACGTGGACGTGAGCCTCACCTCCGGCGAGCTGCTGCTGGTCGACACCTCCGGGGACGTGACCGCACGCGCCACCTCCGGGCTGATCCAGGGCAGGAACCTGCAGGCGCGGCGGGTGGACGTCCGGACCACCTCGGGCTCGACGGAGCTGAAGTTCGACCGGGCCCCGGAGCAGGTGACGACCACGGCCACCTCGGGCTCGCTGACGATGACCCTGCCGAGGGGCAGCCGCTACGCCTTCTCCAGCGACGTCGGCTCCGGCAACGGCCGGATCGCCCCGGAGCTGGCGGACTCCGACAGCCCGAACCGCATCCATGCGACGGTCACCTCCGGGTCGATCAGCATCAACCCGTCGTAGCGGGACGCCGCGGCGGGCCGGCCGTCGCGGTCGCGGCGCGGGGCCGCTCACCCGGGTGGGGGACAATGAAGAGTCCCGTCCCCTTACCCGAGGTCAGCCGCGCATGACAGCCACGCCCGCACCCACCGCGCCCGACGCCGAGTTCGCGCCGCTCGACATCGGCCCGATCCGGGTGTGGCCGCCCGTCGTGCTGGCGCCGATGGCCGGCATCACCAACGCGCCGTTCCGCACCCTGTGCCGCGAGCAGAGCGGCGGCAAGGGCCTGTACGTCTCGGAGATGATCACCACCCGGGCGCTGGTCGAGCGCAACGCCAAGACCATGCAGCTGATCAAGTTCGACGCGAGCGAGAAGCCGCGCTCGATCCAGCTGTACGGGGTGGACCCGGTGACGGTCGGCAAGGCCGCCCGGATGATCGCGGACGAGGGCCTGGCCGACCACATCGACCTCAACTTCGGCTGCCCCGTCCCCAAGGTGACCCGCAAGGGCGGCGGCTCCGCGCTGCCGTACAAGCGCAACCTGCTGCGCGAGATCCTGCGCGAGGCCGTGGCCAACGCGGGCGACCTGCCGGTGACCATGAAGATGCGCAAGGGCATCGACGACGACCACCTCACCTATCTGGACGCCGGCCGGATCGGCGCCGAGGAGGGCGTGTCCGCGATCGCCCTGCACGGGCGCACCGCCGCCCAGCACTACGGCGGGACGGCCGACTGGTCGGCGATCGCCCGGCTGCGCGAGTCGGTCCCGGCGCACGTTCCGGTGCTGGGCAACGGGGACATCTGGTCGGCGGACGACGCGCTGCGGATGATGCGCGAGACCGGCTGCGACGGCGTCGTGGTGGGCCGCGGCTGCCTGGGCCGTCCGTGGCTGTTCAAGGACCTGGTGTCGATCTTCGAGGGCGACGTCGACTACGCACGCCCCGACTTCGGCTACGTGGCGCGGGCGATGGTGCGCCACGCGCAGCTGCTCGGCGAGTGGATCGGGGACGAGGCGCGCGGCGTGATCGACTTCCGCAAGCACGTCGCCTGGTACACCAAGGGCTTCTCGGTCGGCTCCGAGCTGCGGGTGCGGCTGGCCAACTCGTCCTCGTTGGCCGAACTGGCCGAAACGCTGTCCGAGGTGGAGCAGTCCCAGGGATGGCCGACCGGTGCGGACGGCCCGCGCGGGCGCACCAGCGGCAACAACCGGGTGGTCCTGCCGGAGGGGTGGTTGGACGATCCGTACGACTGCGCCCGGCCGGGTGCGGACGCCGAATCGGACACGTCCGGCGGATGATCTGTACGGACTGGCGAATTCGGCCCCTCCGGCCCGATTGCCACTAGGTCCCAGCCCTCTTGTCCATTCTGGACAGGAGGGCTCCTTTTCGGCGTCCCGATGTCACGGAACGGGCACGTTTCTGGACGCTGTGCGACGATCGACGGAGGCGTTCTACGTTCGACCGGTGAGACACGCTGGTGACGCTTGCCACACGCCGCAGGGACTGATGCCGGGTCAGTGGACGAAATGGACAGGTCGGCCGTGAATCGCTTCCCGAAGCCGGTCGACCGGAGATCGGGCGATCCGGGTGCAGGAAATCAAGCCGGGGCAACGCGACGGACCCACGGCCGCTACCCAGCGTCCGGATCGTGTGATCTTCGGGTTTCGTAGCGTTCAAGAGTTGAACGCTGGCTAGCGTCAGGCGGACGATTTCACCAACAGAGGTGAACGCCTTTATGTACATTCGATCTAGCGGGTTACCCCTCGGTACCGGCCTCGGGTGGCCTATTCAGGGCAGAGAAGTGCCTTCGAAATGGGTATGTTCTCCGGCGTCAGGGCAACCGCGTACGAGGAGACCGACCCGTGCCGTCCCAGCAGAAGTTTGTTTACTCCTTCACCGAAGGAAACAAGGACCTCAAGGATCTTCTTGGCGGCAAGGGCGCGAACCTGGCCGAGATGACCAACCTGGGCCTCCCCGTCCCCCCGGGATTCACCATCACCACCGAGGCCTGCAAGGTCTTCCTGGAGACCGGCAGCGAGCCCACCTCCCTGCACGAGGAGATCAGCGCCCACCTGGACGCCCTCGAAGCCGAGATGGGCAAGAAGCTCGGCCAGGCCGACAACCCCCTCCTGGTCTCGGTGCGCTCGGGCGCGAAGTTCTCCATGCCCGGCATGATGGACACCGTCCTGAACATCGGCCTCTCCGACGCCTCGGTGACCGGCCTCGTCGCCCAGTCCGGCAACGAGCGCTTCGCCTGGGACTCCTACCGCCGCCTGGTCCAGATGTTCGGCAAGACCGTGCTGGGCGTCGACGGCGAGCTGTTCGAGGAGGCCCTGGACGCGGCCAAGCACGCCAAGGGCACCGTCAACGACCTGGACCTGGACGCTTCCGACCTCCGGGAACTGGTCGAGGTGTTCAAGGGCATCGTCCAGCGCGAGACCGGCCGGGCCTTCCCGCAGGACCCGCGCGAGCAGATGGACCTCGCCATCCACGCGGTCTTCCACTCCTGGAACGGCGACCGCGCCCGGCTGTACCGCCGCCAGGAGCGCATCCCGAACGACCTCGGCACCGCGGTCAACGTCTGCACCATGGTCTTCGGCAACCTCGGCGAGGACTCCGGCACCGGCGTCGCCTTCACCCGCGACCCCTCCACCGGCACCCAGGGCGTCTACGGCGACTACCTGTCCAACGCCCAGGGCGAGGACGTCGTCGCCGGCATCCGCAACACCCTGCCGCTGGCCGAGCTGGAGAAGCTCGACAAGAAGTCGTACGACGAGCTGATGGCGATCATGCAGAAGCTCGAAAACCACTACCGCGACCTCTGCGACATCGAGTTCACCATCGAGCGCGGCAAGCTCTGGATGCTGCAGACCCGCGTCGGCAAGCGCACCGCCGCGGCCGCCTTCCGGATCGCCGTCCAGCTGGTCGACCAGGGCCTGATCGACCTGGACGAGGCCCTGATGCGGGTCACCGGCGGCCAGCTGGCCCAGCTGATGTTCCCGCGCTTCGCCCCGACCGGTGAGTCCAAGCAGATCGCCTGGGGGCTCGCCGCCTCGCCGGGCGCCGCGATCGGCAAGGTCGTCTTCGACTCCTACACCGCCGTCAAGTGGTCCCGCTCCGGCGAGAAGGTCATCCTGGTCCGCCGCGAGACCAACCCGGACGACCTGGACGGCATGATCGCCGCCGAGGGCATCCTCACCTCGCGCGGCGGCAAGACCTCGCACGCCGCCGTCGTCGCCCGCGGCATGGGCAAGACCTGTGTCTGCGGCGCCGAGGAGCTGGAGGTCGACACCAAGGCCCGCAAGTTCACCACCGCCGACGGCCTGGTGATCCACGAGGGCGACGTCGTCTCCATCGACGGCGCCACCGGCAAGGTCTACCTCGACGAGGTACCGGTCCTGCCGTCCCCCGTGGTCGAGTACTTCGAGGGCACCCTGCACGCCGGTGCCGACGTCCAGGGCGGGCTGGTCCAGGCCGTGCACCGCCTGATGTCGCACGCCGACGGCCGCCGCCGGCTCGCCGTGCGCGCCAACGCCGACAACGCCGAGGACGGCGGGCGCGCCCGCCGCTACGGTGCCCAGGGCATCGGCCTGTGCCGCACCGAGCACATGTTCCTCGGCGAGGAGCGCCGCAAGGAGGTCGAGCACCTGATCCTCGCGGACAACGACAAGGACCGGGAACTGGCCCTCTCCACCCTGCTGCCGATGCAGAAGGGCGACTTCCTGGAGCTCTTCCAGGCGATGGACGGCCTGCCGGTCACCGTCCGCCTGCTCGACCCGCCGCTGCACGAGTTCCTGCCCGACATCACCGAGCTGTCGGTGCGCGTCGCCCTCGCCGAGGCCCGCAAGGACCCGAACGAGAACGACCTGCGCCTGCTCCAGGCGGTGCACAAGCTGCACGAGCAGAACCCGATGCTCGGCCTGCGCGGCGTCCGCCTCGGCCTGGTCATCCCCGGCCTGTTCGGCATGCAGGTCCGCGCCATCGCCGAGGCCGCCGCCGAGCGCAAGCTGGCCGGCGGGGACCCGCGCCCCGAGGTGATGATCCCGCTGGTCGGCACCGTCCAGGAGCTGGAGCTGGTCCGCGACGAGTGCGAGCGCGTGCTCGCCGAGGTCTCCCAGTCCACCGGCGTCCAGCTGGACATCAAGCTCGGCACCATGATCGAGCTGCCGCGCGCCGCGGTGACCGCCGGACAGATCGCCGAGGCCGCCGAGTTCTTCTCCTTCGGCACCAACGACCTGACCCAGACGGTCTGGGGCTTCTCCCGGGACGACGTGGAGGCCTCGTTCTTCACCGCCTACCTGGAGAAGGGCATCTTCGGGGTCTCCCCGTTCGAGACCATCGACCGCGACGGCGTCGGCTCGCTGGTCAAGCACGCCGTCGAGGCCGGCCGGGCCACCCGCCCCGACCTCAAGCTCGGCGTCTGCGGCGAGCACGGCGGCGACCCGGACTCGGTCCACTTCTTCCACGAGGTGGGGCTGGACTACGTCTCCTGCTCCCCCTTCCGGATCCCGGTGGCGCGCCTGGAGGCAGGCCGCGCCGCCATCGAGTCGGCGGGCAGCGACTCGCGCTGAGGGAGGGAAGGCATCCCCTCCTCACGCGCGGGCACGACTGACCGCTCCCCCTCCCACCGGGAGGGCGTACACCGGAGCTCGGCGCAGGAGAACCGGCGTACGTAACACGGCCGGGGGGGGGCGGGCCCCCGCCGCCGGGGGCCCCCCCCCCCCCCCCCCGGGGGGGGCCCCCCCCCCCGGGGGGCGGGCACCACCACCCCCCCCCCCCCCACCCCGTCGCGAACACCCCGCTCCTCGCCCCCTCACACCCCCCCAACCAACCCCCCCGCCCCCGCCCCCCCCCCCCCCCCCCCCCCCCCCCCGGCCGTACGTCCGTGTGGCCTCGGCCACGTGCGTGACGCGGCTCCCGCGGCACCGGCGCCTGCCAAGCTGGGGCGCATGACCAGAAGCAAGAGCCCGCTCGTCGTCGTGGCCGTCCTGATCCTGGTGGTCCTCGCCGGAGCCGGCTACCTGCTCGCCGGCAAGGGCGGCGGCAGCCACCCCAAGGCCGCCGCGAGCGCCACGGCGGCCGCCACCGCGGGCACTTCGACGGGCAGGTCCGCGGCCCCCAAACCCTCGGCCCCCAAGTCGTCGCCGCCGTCCGGCACCTGGGTCCCCGCCGACCCCGCACTGGCGGACGTCTGCCGCACCAAGCTCCCCAGCCAGGCCCAGGACACCCTCGGCCTGATCGCCAGGGGCGGCCCGTACCCCTACAACCGCGACGGCATCGTCTTCGAGAACCGCGAGAGCCGCCTCCCCCGGAAGTCCGATGGCTACTACCACGAGTACACCGTCGTCACCCCGGGCTCCGACGACCGCGGCACCCGCCGCGTCGTGACCGGCAACGCCGGCGAGCAGTACTGGTCCGCGGACCACTACGCCACCTTCCAGGAGATCGACCCCCGCTGCTGAAAGGCCGTCGGCACCCCGTCCCACCTCGCCCGACGCCACCTCGCATCACCTGGCCCGGCGCCAGGTGATGCGGCCGTGGGGGCCGTGGGGGCCGGTGGTGACCAGGGCGGTCAGTTCGTGGAGCACCGGGGCCGGGTCGCGGCGGAGCTGGACCGGGGTGGTGCGGACGACCGGGAGGCCGGCGGCGGTGAGCCGGTTGGCGCGGGCCAGGCCGCGCTCGTGGTCGGCCGGGCGCAGGTGCCACGCGCGGGAGTCGATCTCCAGCGCCACGCAGGCGTGCGGCCAGTAGGCGTCCGGGACGGCGAGGAAGCGCCCGTCCAGGAAGAGCACCGGATTCCACAGCGGTTCGGGCAGGCCCGCGTGCGCGAGCAGTTCGCGGGCCTCGCCCTCGACCACCGAGCGCACCCCGGAGGTCAGGTCCTCCACCGTCCGGGCCACGTGCGGCAGCCCGAGCGCGCCCGGCCGGGTGAGCAACTGGTCGAGCAGCTCGCCGAGTTCGCAGTGCCGCCGCTGGACGGCCTCGGCGCACAGTGCCCGGAACCGGCGCTGCCCGGTCTCGCCCGGCGCGAGGTCCGCCAGGGCCCGCGCGACGGTGGTGCCCCACAGCCCGTCGTCCCGCTCGAAGCCGCCCGGCATCACCCCGGAGGCGCGGTGGATCCGGACGAACTCCCGGTTGCAGACACGACGTTGACGGGGAATCAGAACATCGACCGCGGCGAGGTCGGCCGGGTGGCCGGCGCTCGGCAGCCCGGCGTCGGCCAGCACCGCGAAGCCGGTCAGCAGCACCTCCCCGACCTGCGGATCGCGCCCCTTCGGAGTCGCGTAGGCCAGGGCGGCCCGGAGCTTCTGATGGACCGTCAACCTTCCGCTCTGCAGACAGATCACCCGGGGCAGCACCTGCTGCCAGGGCCCGCCCGGCCGCAGTCGGTGGGCGATGGTGCCGGAGGGCACTCCGAGCCGGCGCAGCTGCGCCCGGGTGGCGATGTGCTGCTGGTCGGCGCCGAGCAGGGCGACCGGGTGGAGCGGGTTCGTGCGGGTCATGCCAGGGTGCTGCCCGCCCGAATCGGAGGTATGCGAAACATCCCTCGTCGGGGGCTGCCGGGCAAACGTGTTGACGAAGCGGCGCCCGACCGGCTGAGCTGGTGCCCATATGACGATCCCATCCGCCGGCCCCGCGCTCGACGCGCTCAACGGCCTCTCCGTCGGTGACGCCCTCGGAGCCCGGTTCTTCGTCCCCGGCACCGCCCGCGCCCACCTCGCCGTCCGTACCGACCCGCCCGGCCCCTGGCCGTGGACCGACGACACCGAGATGGCCTGCTCGGTGCACGCCGCCCACGCCGAGCGCGGCACGATCGACACCTTCGACCTCACCCACGCCTTCGCCCGCCGCCACGACTTCGACCGCGGCTACGGCCCGGCCGCCAACCGGATGCTCCGGCTGGTCCGGGAGGGCGGCGACGCCCGGCGGCTGGCCGCCGAACTCTTCGACGGCCAGGGCTCGTACGGCAACGGCGCCGCGATGCGGGTCGCCCCGCTCGGGGCGGCGTACGCGGACGACCGGCCGCCGCGGTGCGGCCCGCCGCCGACACGGCCGTGATCACGCACACGCACCCGCAGGCCGTGGACGGCGCGATCGCGGTCGCGGTGGCGGCCGCCCACGCCGCCGCGGCGCGGACCGCGCCGACGACGCCCGAGGACTTCCTGCGGGCCGTGGTCGCGCTCACCCCGTACGGCGCCGTCCGGGACGGCCTGACCGAGGCGGTCGGACTGCTCGCCGAACCGGACCTCCGGGTCGCCGCGAAGGTGCTCGGCAACGGCAGCCGGACCTCCGCCGCCGACACCGTCCCGTACGCCCTGTGGTGCGCCGCCCGGCGGTTGGCCGACTATCCGGCCGCCGTGTGGGAGGCGATCGCGGCCGGCGGCGACATGGACACCGTGGCCGCGATCACCGGCGGGGTGGTCGCCGCGCACACCGGCACGGCGGGCATCCCCGGCGCCTGGCTGGCCGTCCGGGAACCGCTGCCGGCCTGGGCGTTCCCGGAGCCGGGCAGCGTCCACCCCGGCGACGGCGCTCGTCTGCGGCTCCCGCAGCCGCACCCCGTCCCGGACGTGCTCTGGACGGACGAGCAGTGGCAGCGCATCCGGTCCGACGCCCCGCGGACCGCGCCGCGCACGCGTTGGTGGGTCCGCACCCGGGAGGGCGTGGTCAGCGTGCACCACCGCCGGGGCCACCCGGTGTGGGAGGTGACGGTCGCGGCCGTCCGGGGCGGCCGGCGCCCGGTCTCGGCCCTGGTCGAGGCCTTCCCGGGCGGCTACGCGCCGGGCCCGACCGGTGAGAACCTCGCCGATCTCGCCCTCGTCCTGCAGTCCGCGGCCGCCCGGGACCCGCTCAGGCCGTGATCATCAGGTGCCCGGCGCCGCTGCCGCCGTGTCTAAGGCACTCCTGGTTGATCGCCGGATCCGGGGCGCTCGGCGAGGTGGCGGCGGCGATCCGCAGCTCGATGATGTCCCGGACGGCCGGCCACTCGGCGTCGAGGATCGAGTAGAACGCGGTGGACCGCACCACCCCGTCCAGCCCGCGGGAGTGGGCCCGGCGCACGCCCTCCGAGGTCGCGCCGAGCCGCTCGATCGCGGCGCGCGAGCGCTGGTTGCGGGCGTCCGCGCGCAGCGAGATCCGCTGCACGCCCCACGTCTCGAAGGCGTGGCGCAGCATCAGCAGCTTGGCCTCGGTGTTGATGCCGGTGCCCTGGGCGCGCGGCGCGAGCCAGGTGTTGCCGATCTCGGCGGCGTCCGGCACGGCCGTGGCCGGATCGCCGAACGGCACGCCGGGCACCGGCGGCCACACCATCGGGCCCTGCCAGTAGTCCAGTTCCAGGAACCGGGTGGAGCCCACCACCCGGCCGTCGGCGACGTTCACCGTCGCGAACGGCAGCGACCGTCCTGCGGCCTGGTCGGCGAGGGCACGCGCGATGTAGTCGCGGGCCGCTTCCAGGCCGTGCGGGACGGGGGTGAAGGCGTAGGTCGTACGGTCCTCGGCGCCGGCCTCGGCGATGGCCTCGGCGTGGTGCGCGGCGAGAGGCTCCAGCCGCACGGTGCGGCCGGTGAGGATGACAGGTACGGGCACGGAACCTTCGGTCCTTCATCGGTCGGAGGGTGCCTCCCGGGCCGGGGTGCGGCACGGGGTGCGGTGGACGTTTCGCCCCGGCCCGTGACCGTCCGCCGGGTAGCCGTGCACGCCGGAGGATCCGGTCGGGCGGGGCGGGGGCGGCGGCCCGGAACGGGCGGCGCGGGGTGCCGGAACGGACACGGGTCCTCGGACCGGTCCGGCGGGAAGAGCGAGGGGACAGTGTGCGTCCGCGAAATGGCCGAGAAGGAAACGAGAGCGCGAAGGGAAGCAGGCGGCCAGGTGAAGGCAAGATGCGTCGTGGGTGGCTGGCCGAGCACCGGACCGGGACGTGGCCGACGGCGTTACGGACGACGTGACGACGACGCGACGATGCGAGGCAGCGAGAGGACGATACCCGCCAGAAGGCGGTGCGTCACTTCGCGGCGCGCGAATGGCCGCGCGGGCCGCTCCGGCGCGCCCCGGAACGGGCCCCCGCACGCCCGTGACCAGGGATTCTTCCTCCGAGTGCGATCATGGTCCGGAGCGGTCGGCCGCGGCCCCGGAGGAGTCGTCCGGCGTGGCGGGAATTCCGGCGGCGCCCGGCACGCTGGAGAGGACGAGAAGCCGGTCGGACGACGAGCAGAGAACGGGGTTGGGTGCGCGGTGCGTGACTTCCAGGCGCTGTACGAGCTGGATCAGCAGGGCGTGGCCGCGGTGGCCGCGGCCACCGCGCAGTTGCGCGACACCGGCGCCGGTCTGGTGCTGCTCCAGCACTTCGAGGGCTTCATGGACGCCGGCGAGGCCGGCGGCCAGGTGGTGGCCCACCTGCTGGAGACGGGATCGCCGCAGGTGGTGGCCCGTTTCGACCACGACCGGCTGGTCGACTACCGGGCCCGCCGCCCGGCGATGGTCTTCGACCGCGACCACTGGACGTCCTACGACCCGCCGGAGATCCTGCTCCAGCTCGTCCACGACGCGGCGGGCGCGCCGTTCCTGCTGCTCACCGGCCCCGAGCCGGACGTCGAGTGGGAGCGCTTCGCGGGCGCCGTCCGCGAGCTGGTGGAGCGCTTCGAGGTGCGCCTCTCGATCGACTTCCACGGCATCCCGATGGGCGTGCCGCACACCCGCCCGGTCGGCCTGACGCCGCACGGCAACCGGCTCGACCTCGCGCCCGGGTACCCGCAGTGGTTCGAGCAGGCCCAGGTGCCGGGCAGTGCGCAGGCGCTGCTGGAGTACCGCCTGGCGGAGGCCGGGCACGACGTCCTGGGCTTCGCCGTGCACGTCCCGCACTACGTGGCCCGCTCGGCCTACCCGGCGGCGGCCGTACTGGTCCTGGAGGCGGTGCAGTCCGCCACCGGGCTGGTGCTGCCCGGCACCCGGCTGCGCGAGCGGGTCGGCGAGGTCTACGCCGACATCGAGGAGCAGCTGACGCAGGGGGACGGCGAGTTGCGCTCGGCGATCCGCGGCATGGAGGGCCAGTACGACGCGGTGGCCGGCGCCGAGGGCCGGGAGAGCCTGCTGGCCGAGCCGACGGACCTGCCGTCGGCGGACGAACTGGGGCGGCGCTTCGAGCAGTTCCTGGCCGAGCACGAGCGCGGCGCGGAGTAGCCGCACGCCGACGCGCACCGCAGCAGACGCGCACCGCGGCAGCGGGGCAGGGGGCCCGCGCAGGCGGCCCCGATGGCGTTCCCGTCGGGGACGCGGGTTCCCCTTGGAAGGATTTCGCGGAGGCGGGAGTCATCCCCGGCGGCCGTACGTTGGAGCCTGAGGTGCCCGGGGGACGGGCTGCCATGAGGAGCCGACCGTGACTCGTCGTACCCCCGGGGGGGATGCCATGCCCAGGACCACACGCCCGACCGTCGCCGTGACGGCCGGGCTGACCGCGCTGCTGCTGGCCGGGTGCACCGGCGGCAGCGGTGCGGACAGCGGGGGGAAGGGCTTCGCGGGCGCCGTGCCCGCTCGCGCGCAGGCCGGCGCGACCCCGTCCGCCACACCCACCCCGCCGCCCGGCGGCCCGTACGTCGCCCTCGGCGACTCGTACACCGCCGGCATGCAGATCCCGCCGCAGACCGGCGAGCCGAGCGGCTGTTTCCGCTCCGCGGTCGACTACCCGTCGCTGGTGGCCAAGGGCCTCGGTGTGGCGTCCGGGCAGTTCCGGGACGTCAGTTGCAGCGGCGCCACCACCGAGGACCTGACCGGACCGCAGACCACGGGCAACGGCCGCAACCCGGCCCAGCTGGACGCGCTGGATGCGGACACCCGGCTGGTCACCCTCGGGATCGGCGGCAACGACGCCGGTTTCATGGAGGTCGTGCTCGAATGCGCCAAGGACAACCTGGTGGACGCGGTGAAGGGCGTGATCAAGCAGACTCACGCCGCCTCGCCGTGCCGTGACCACTACTCCTCCGCCGACGGCACCGACGAGGTCCAGCGCAAGGTGGACACGGCGGGCGACCGGCTCGGCCGGGCCCTCCAGGACATCAAGCGGCGCTCCCCGCAGGCCCGGGTGTACGTGATCGGGTACCCGACGCTGCTGCCGGCCGACCCGTCGAGCTGCCTGCCGGTGCTCGGCAGGACGGTGGCCCTCCCCGACCTGGGCTTCCTGGTGGAGAAGGAGAAGCAGCTCAACGGGATGCTCAGGAAGCACGCGGAGGAGGCCGGCGCGGTGTTCGTGGACACGGCCGGGCCCTCGGTGGGGCACGACATGTGCGCGGGGGAGGGCGAGCGGTGGATCGAGCCGCCGTTCCCGGCCCGCGGTCTGGCGCCGATCCACCCCAACGCCAAGGGGCAGGAGGCGGTGGCCGGGGTCGTCCTGAAGGCCGTCCGCGGCTGAACCGCCATCGCACCACCTCCTACTGGCGCGCAGGGGCGGGGGCAAGGGTTCACGCTCCCGTCCACGCCCCTTCGTGCGCGGCACATCCCGGGTGTCGGGGGTGCGGCGTACCGTGAGGGGCATATGGATGACACCGCGCACCGCCTCTCCGACCCGATCCCGTACGACCACAACGCCGAGGCCCGCTGGGTCCCCGAACCCGACAAGCGCCCGGGCCGGACGGCGTTCCAGCGCGACCGCGCCCGGGTGCTGCACTCCGCGGCGCTGCGCCGGCTGGCCGGCACCACCCAGGTGGTCGCCCCGATGCGCAGCGACTTCCCGCGGACCAGGCTCACCCACTCCCTCGAATGTGCCCAGGTGGGGCGGGAGTTGGGCGCGGCCCTGGGCTGCGACCCGGACCTGGTGGAGGCCGGCTGCCTGGCCCACGACATCGGCCACCCGCCCTTCGGTCACACCGGCGAGGAGGCCCTCGACCAGGCCGCCGAGCAGTGCGGGGGCTTCGAGGGCAACGCCCAGTCGCTGCGCATCCTGACCAGGCTGGAACCCAAGCGCTTCGCCCCCAAGGAGGAGCCGTCGACCCGGCTCGCCCCCTGGCCGGGACGCAGCGTCGGCCTCAACCTGACCCGCGCCGCGCTCGACGCCGCCACCAAGTACCCGTGGACCAAGGGCGCCCACCCCGTCGACCCGGCCTCGCCCAAGTACGGCGTCTACGCCGACGACCTGCCGGTCTTCCGCTGGCTGCGGGCCGGCTCCCCGGCCGGGCGCAAGTGCTTCGAGGCCACCGTGATGGACTGGTCCGACGACGTGGCCTACTCCACCCACGACGTCGAGGACGGCCTCCAGGCCGGCCACATCGACCCGGCCGCGCTGCGCGCCCCGAGCGAGCGCACCGAGGTCTTCGAGGTCGCCCGGCGCTACGCCTCCGACGCCGAGCCGGAGGAGCTGGCCGCCGCCCTGGACCGGCTGCTCGCCCAGGAGTGGTGGCCCCGCTCGTACGACGGCACCGCGCGCGACCGGGCCGGGCTGAAGGACCTCACCAGCCAGCTGATCGGCCGCTTCTGCCTGGCCGCCGAGCAGGCCACCCGCGCCCGCTACGGCCCCGGCCGGCTCACCCGCTACGCCGCCGAGCTGGTGGTGCCGCGGGACGTCCGGCTGGAGTGCGCGGTGCTCAAGGCGCTCGCCGTCCGCTTCGTCATGCAGCGCGACGAGCAGGCCCAGCTGCGGGCCCGCCAGCGGGTCGTGATCGCCGAGCTGGCGGACGTCCTCACCCGGCGCGCCCCCGAGGGCCTGGACCCGGTGTTCGCCGCGATGTACCGCGAGGCCGAGGACGACCGGGCCGCCCTGCGCACGGTCATCGACCAGATCGCGACCCTGACCGACGCCTCGGCGCTGGCCCTGCACGCCAAGCTCGTGGGCGCCGCCGGGGCGTGACGCCGCGGCCCGCGGGCCCGGCTCCGGCCCCTGCTCGAAACCCCGGCCACCCCAGTAGACTTCCGGGGTGGCCGGGCGGATCAGGGACGAAGACGTACAGGCGGTGCGCAGCGCACTGCCGATCGACGCGGTGGTCGGCGACTACGTACAGCTGACCAACGGTGGCGGCGGGGAGTACAAGGGCGTCTGCCCCTTCCACGACGAGAAGTCCGCCTCCTTCTACGTGAACCCCGCCAAGGGCGTCTTCCACTGCTTCGGCTGCCAGGAGAACGGCGACACCATCGCCTTCCTGATGAAGATCGAGCACTTCACCTTCGCCGAGGCCGTCGAGCGGATGGCCGCCCAGGCGGGCATCACGCTGCGCTACGAGGAGGGCGGCTACAGCCCGCGCCACCAGCAGGGCGAGCGCACCCGCCTGGTCGAGGCGCACAAGGTGGCCGCCGCCTACTACCGGGAGCAGCTGGCCTCGCCGGAGGCGGAGATCGGCCGCCGCTTCCTGGCCGAGCGCGGCTTCGACGAGGAAGCGGCCAAGGCCTTCGGCGTCGGCTACGCGCCGGCCGGCTGGGAGCACCTGGTCCGCTACCTGCGCGGCAAGGGCTTCACGGACAAGGAGATCCTGCTCGGTGGCCTGGCCTCGCAGGGCCAGCGCGGCGGCCTGATCGACCGCTTCCGCGGCCGGTTGGTGTGGCCGATCCGGGACATCGCCGGCGAGGTGGTCGGCTTCGGCGCCCGCCGACTGCGCGAGGACGACAACGGTCCGAAGTACCTGAACACCCCCGAGACGCCGATCTACAAGAAGTCCCACGTGCTGTACGGCATCGACCTGGCGAAGAAGGAGATCGCCAAGTCGGGCCGGGCGGTGGTGGTCGAGGGCTACACCGACGTGATGGCCTGCCACCTGGCGGGGGTGACCTCGGCGGTGGCCACCTGCGGCACCGCGTTCGCCGAGGACCACATCAAGATCATCCGTCGGCTGCTGATGGACACCTCCCAATACCGGGGCGAGACGGTCTTCACCTTCGACGGCGACGCCGCGGGCCAGAAGGCCGCGCTGCGGGCCTTCGAGGACGACCAGAAGTTCGCCGCCAAGACCTCCATCGCGGTCAGCCCGGGGGGCATGGACCCGTGCGAGCTGCGCCTGGCCCAGGGCGACGAGGCGGTCAAGCAGCTGATCGACAACCCGGTCCCGCTGTTCGAGTTCGCGCTGACCTCGGTGGTGGCCCGGCACCGGGTGGACACCCCGGAGGGGCGCTCGGCGGCGCTGGAGGAGGCGGCCCCGATCGTCGCCAAGATCAAGGACCGCTCGATCCAGCACGAGTACGCCGTCCGGCTGGCCGGCATGCTCGGCATCCTGGACGAGCCCTTCGTGGTGCGCCGGGTCTCCCAGCTGGCCCGCTGGGACCGCGAGCGCCAGCAGAACCCGCGCGGTGCCGCGCAGCGCCGCCCCGAGCCGGTGCAGCCGCCGCGCCCCGCGCAGTCCGCCTTCCGGCTCAACCCGCGCGACCCGGCCCAGTTCGTCGAGCGCGAGCTGCTGAAGCTGGCCCTGCAGCACCCGGACCTGGTCAGCCCGGCCTTCGACCACTACGGCGAGGACGAGTTCCCGACCCCGCCGTACACCGCCGTCCGGCAGGCCATCGCCAAGGCAGGCGGCGCCGCGTACGGTGCGACCCTGCCGGACTTCACCAGCGCGGTGCGCGAGGCCTCCCCGGACGACCGGGTGCGCTCGCTGGTCACCGAGCTGACCGTCGAGCCGGTGCGCTCGCGCCGCAAGGCGGACGCGGTCTACGCGGGGGAGTTCCTGGTCAAGCTGCGCCGGCTGGCCGTCGACCGCCGGATCGACGAGGTCCGCGGCTACCTCCAGCGGCTCGGCCACCGGGCCGACGCCGAGCAGCTGCACGCGGTGCAGACCGAGCTGTGGCAGCTCCAGCAGTACGGGCAGGCGCTGCGCAGCCGGGGTGCCGCGGCGCTGTAGGACGGTTGCGCAGAAAGTCGGCGCACGAGTCTCGGCCACGGAGTGTGGCGTACCGCACACTGGAGGGCGTCCCACCTCCGTACAGCGCGGGTCCGCCAGAGTCGCGCCCGCCCCGAGGGGATGCCCGTGGAGCAAGGCCTCGCCGCAGCGACCACCACCAGTACGAGAGCGAACCCCGCCGGACCGGCCGGGGAGCAGGAGACCGACCACGGCCGGGCCGGGGCGGCGCCCCCGGGCGGTGCGCGGGTCCCTGCCCAGGGCCTGCCGGAGGGCCACCCGGACAGTCCGGAGGCCGGGTCCGAGCACGAGCCCGACGCCGGGCCCGAAGCGGATTCCGGGGGAGACCCCGGGGGAGACCCCGGTGTCGACCCGGCGGACGCGCGCCGCGAGGCGGCCGAGAACGGCGGCCCGGCCGCCGACCTGCTGCGCCAGTACCTGCGGGAGATCGGCCGGATCCGCCTGCTCACCGCCGTCGAGGAGGTCGAGCTGGCCCGCCGGGTCGAGGCCGGCCTGTTCGCCGAGGAGCGGCTGAACGGGCACCCGCCGCCGCCCGACCCGCTGGCCGGCGAGCTGGACACCCTGGTGGTGCGGGGCCGGATCGCCAAGCGCCGGCTGATCGAGGCCAATCTGCGCCTCGTGGTCTCCGTCGCCAAGCGCTACGTCGGCCGCGGGCTGACCCTGCTGGACCTGATCCAGGAGGGCAACCTGGGCCTGATCCGGGCGGTGGAGAAGTTCGACTACGCCCGCGGCTACAAGTTCTCCACGTACGCGACCTGGTGGATCCGCCAGTCGATGAGCCGGGCCCTGGCCGACCAGGCCCGGACGATCCGGGTGCCGGTCCACGTGGTCGAGCTGATCAACCGGGTGGTCCGGGTCCAGCGGGGACTGCTGCAGGAGCGCGGCCTGGAGCCGACCGCGGCCGAGATCGCCGCCGTCCTGGAGCTGACCGCGGAACGGGTGCGGGAGCTGCTCCGGCTGGCCCAGGAGCCGATCTCGCTGCACACCCCGGTCGGCGAGGAGGACGACGTCGCGCTCGGCGACCTGATCGAGGACGCCGACGCCGCCTCGCCCGCCGAGTCCGCGACCTTCCTGCTGCTGCGCCAGCACCTCGACGCGGTGCTGGCCACCCTGGGCGAGCGGGAGCGCCAGGTCGTCCAGCTCCGCTACGGGCTGGACGACGGGCGCCCCCGCACGCTGGAGGAGATCGGCGCGGTGTTCGGCGTGACGCGGGAGCGGATTCGCCAGATCGAGTCGAAGACGCTGGTCAAGCTGCGCGACCACGCCTTCGCCGAGCAGCTGCGCGGGTACCTCGACTAGGACGGCGTCGGCGAGTCGGTCGCGGCTGCCGGGGCCGTCGCCGGGGCCGCCGTCGGGTCCGCCGCGGGGGTGGTGGCCGCGCCCGCTCCGGTGCCCGGCGGCGGCGAGGCGGGGCCGATCGGGATCGGGGTCGACGCCACCACGGAGGCCAGGTCGAAGACCTCCGAGGTGCAGAGGTCCCCGGCCGGCTGGTGCCCGCAGAGGTGGAACCCGATCGTCGGGTCCGACGCGTTCAGCATCTGCGAGTAGTTGTCGTACCCGTAGTGGATGAGCGCCTGCTCGCTGTCGCCGGTGCTGTCGATGATCGTCGCGAAGTCGTTCGGCTCGCCCTCGGTGATCGCGGCCCACGCGGCCTGGCACGCCTGGCTGTAGCGGAGGTAGATCACCACCTTGCCGATCACGTCGGTGTGCAGGGTCCGCGCGTCCTTGCCGCAGCCGGTGTACTTGGGGTCCTTGTGGTCGCAGCCCATGGCCTGGCAGGTGGGAGCGGCCGGGATGGGCCGGGCGCCGGAGGTGGTCGCGGCCGGGGACGGGCTGGCTGCCGGGGCGGCGGTGGCGACCGCGGAGGGGGCGGGGTGCGGCCCGGCGGCGGTCTGCGGTCCGTCGTGCCGGGCGGCGCGCAGGCCGGCCAGCACCAGCAGGGCCGCCAGCACCGCCGCGCCGGTGAGCAGCGCCGCCGGGCGCCGCCACCAGGCGACGGGGGCGGGCTCCGGCGCCTGGCCGGTCACCAGCGCCTCGTCCGGTTCCCCGGCGGACCCCGCACCGGGCTCGGCGGGCTCGACGGGGGCGACGGGGACGACGGGCTCGCCGGACCCGTCGTGGGGCGGCGTTCCCGCCGGGGCACCCGACGGCTCGGCCGGTTCCCCGGGCGCCGTCACCGCCCGCTCCCAGAGCGCGCGCAGCGCCGTCCCGTCGCAGTCCACCGCCCCGATCAGCGCGTCCAGCGCCTGCTCGGTGACGACCCGCTTGCCGTTCAGCCAGCGCTCCCAGGAGGCCCGGCTGTAGTGCGTGCGCGAGGCCAGCTCGGACAGCGAGAGTCCGGCGGCGTCCTTGATGGCCCGGAGCTCTTCGGCCAGGCGTCTGGCGGGCTCTGACAGCTCCTCGGGCAGGTTCTTCCAGGCGGAACCCATGCGGCCTTCCAAATGTGAGGGGCGGAACGGGGGACGTGAACGGGCGGAACGGGCTCCGGCCCGGGCCGTTCGGGTGTCTCCGCGTCTCCAACCTCATCGGCCTGGCGTCTCAATCCCCTGGTCATGGCGCTGAGACGGACGGAAGTGTCTCACAAGCCCAGGTGACGCTCGAACAACCATGTGGCCGTCGTGCAGAGTTCTCTGGTCGGAGCGGTCGGCCGTCCGACGGGTCCGTCCGGATTCCGGACGGACGCGCGTCGGCCGTCCGGAATCCGTCCCGGTTCCCCCACCAGG
The DNA here is from genome assembly GCF_044541955.1 of Kitasatospora sp. NPDC085464. NCBI lineage: Bacteria > Bacillati > Actinomycetota > Actinomycetes > Kitasatosporales > Streptomycetaceae > Kitasatospora > Kitasatospora sp. NPDC085464. The sequence goes on along the minus strand of NZ_JBITTM010000021.1, from coordinate 69,688 downwards.
CCGGGGCAGCCTCGCGGGGGGAGGCTGCCCCGGCCCGCCCGGGACAACCGGCGGGAGGGCGCTTCGCTGCGCCCTCCCGCCGTGACGTTCCCGCGGCGGCCCAGTGGCGCAGACGCGCCGGGCCGGCACCCCGTGCTCCTCGGGCGGGGCGGGCCGGCGCCGCAGCACCGGCGGGTGCGGACGGCCGCCACCGCGGCCGGTCGGTCAGGCCGACGCCTCCGGGTGGATCTGGTCGCGGGCGGCGCGGTACTGCTGCCGCACCGCCGAGCCGATCGCCAGGTCCTGTTCCCCGTCGGGCTCGACGGTCTGCGCGTCCGGCAGCTCCCACTCCGGCGGCTCCACGGTGCCCGCCAGCGCCCAGGCGGCCTGCCGGGCGGCCCCGCGGGCGGCGTGCGCGCCCGGCGGCGGCACCACGACCGGGGCGCCGAACAGCATCGGGGCGATGTGCCGGACGGCGGGCAGCCGCCCGGCCGTACCGAGCAGGAAGACCCGCTTCACCCCGACGCCCTGGGCGCGCAGCACGTCCAGCGCGTCCGCGATGTTGCACAGCATGCCCTCGACGGCGGCCCGGGCCAGGTGCTGGGGCGTCATCGCCTCGGCGCGCAGGCCGGTCAGGGTGCCGGCCGCGTGCGGCAGCGCGGGGGTGCGCTCGCCGTCCAGGTAGGGCAGCAGCACCAGGCCGTACGCGCCGGGGGAGGAGTGCAGGGCGAGTTCGCTCAGGCCCTCCAGGTCCCGGCCGAGCAGCGCGGCGGTGGAGAGCAGGACCTGGGCCGCGTTGAGGGTGGCGACCATCGGCAGGTGGCGGCCGCTGGCGTCGGCGAAGGAGGACACCAGGCCGGAGGCGTCCACCACGGCCTCCTCGTGCACCGCGAAGATCGTCCCGGCGCTGCCGAGCGAGACCACCGCGTCGCCCGGGCGCAGGCCCAGGCCCAGGGCGGCGGCCATGTTGTCCCCGGTGCCCGCCGAGATCAGCAGGCCTTCGGGGGTGTGCCCGGCGGGCTCGGCGGGGCCGAGGACGTCGGGCACCCTGAGCCCGTGGCCGAGCGCCAGCTCGATCAGGTCCTGCCGGTACTCGCCGGTGATCGGCGACCAGTAGCCGGTGCCGGAGGCGTCGCCGCGGTCGGTGGTGCGGCGCCTGGGGTGGCCGAGCAGCTGCCAGACCAGCCAGTCGTGCGGCAGCAGCACCTCGGCGACCCGGCGGGCGTTGGCGGGCTCGAACTCGGCCAGCCAGCGCAGCTTGGCGATGGTGTACGTCGGGGCGGGCACGGCGCCGATCGCGGCGGTCCAGCCGGCCGGGCCGCCGAGGGCGTCCAGCAGCTTGGCGGCGGCGCCGCTGGAGCGCGGGTCGTTCCAGAGGATCGCGGGCCGGACCTGCACCCCGCCCGCGTCCAGGCCGATCATGCCGTGCTGCTGCGCGCTGACGCCGATCGCCCGGACGCCCTCCAGCAGGCCGCCGGCGGCGGCGTCGCCGAGCGAGTGCAGCCAGACCTGCGGGTCGGCCTCGCCGGGGCGCAGGTCCTGGTCCTCGGGGACGGGGTGCGGCGCCTTGCCGGAGCGCAGGACGGCCCCGGTCTCCGTGTCGCACGCGACGATCCGGGTACGGCTGGTCGAGCTGTCTATCCCCGCGACGATGGCCATGTCGAGATCATGCCTCAGCCCGGCCCGGGACGCGTCCGGGCCGGGTGAGCCGTTGCCCGTTCGGGACCACCGGTTGGGTCCCGCTTCGCCTTCGGGTCACCGTCCCGTCACGGGCGGAAGGTACCCCAGCCGTCGTCCTCCGCCCGGGCCCGGTTGAAGTACGGCACCCGGTCGGTGACGGACGGCGGCAGCCGGTCGCCGACCCGGTCGGCGACCGCGCCCGCGGCCTTCCCGGCCACCGCGCCGGCCTGGTGCCGCGCCCGGTCGGCCGCGCTCTGCACCGTGGGGTTCCGGGCGATCTGCCGGGTGACCCTGGCGATCTGCTCGTAGCGCCGGCGCCCGGCCCGCGAGCCCAGCACGTAGCCGGCCGCGAAGCCCGCGGCCAACGACAGCTTCCACATGGTCGGATCCACCCTCTCCTGGCGGCCTTCTGCCGCATTGCCCTACCCGTCCGTCGGGACGGCGAACCGTCCGCGCCCCCAGCATCCCCGGACGCGGCCGGGCGCGCGCGCCGGGCACGCCGGACGGCAACCCCGGGGCAGCCGGGGAAAGCGATTGGCGGACCACCCCCCCGAGTGCGCTAATGTATGTCCCGCAGCGAGCGCCGCGGAGTCCGGGAAACCGGGGGCCGGGGCGGGAGCCGATCCCCCATAGCTCAATTGGCAGAGCAGCCGACTGTTAATCGGCAGGTTATTGGTTCGAGTCCAATTGCGGGAGCTGCACCGGGTGCGCCCGGTGACTGCTCAGAGCGAAGGCCCCTCGGTCGACCGGGGGGCCTTCGTGTTGCCGTCGCACGGTGTTGCGTACGTCACGTCGTGACGCCGCCCCGGACGGCCCCGGAATCAGGTGGTCGCCTTCCGGTAGAGGTCGGTCACCCGCTGGTCGAAGGTCACGCTGTACGAGGTGCTCGGGGTCTCCCCGCCCTCCTGGTAGCCGCCGATCACGCCGACCACGGTGCCCTTCTCGGTCACCCACGGGCTGCCGCTGGTGCCGTCGGTGTAGCCGCCGCAGTCGAAGCGTTCCTGGGTGGCGCTCTGCGAGCGGGTCCGCACCGAGCAGGTGATCGGCTCGTCGCTCTCGTTCGGGTAGCCGGTCACCGAGACCGACAGGCCGAAGCCCTCCCCGGTGGCGATCGGGTTGCCGCCGACCGTGTCCTCGATCTGCCGGCCGTCGACCGTGCCCACCGTCACGAACGCCACGTCGTACTCCGGGTCGTCGTCGGAGGCCCAGTGCGGGTCGACGGTGACCGACTGCACCGGCCAAGTCCCGTACGGAGTGGACCCGTTGCGGTAGCCCGGGGTGAACACCAGGCCGTCCAGCAGGCCGATCCGGCGGCTCTGCACGCAGTGTGCCGCGGTCACCAGCAGGTTGTGCCGGGGGCTCTGCACGACGCTGGCGGTGCAGGCCCGGGGGCCCTGCGCGGTGTGGAGGGAGAGCGTGCCGATCCGGTCCCGGGCGGGGTTCTGGCCCGCCACCTCGGCGGTCGGCGTCCCGTCCTGTCCGCCGCACGCGGTGGAGGCGGCGAGCAGCAGGGCGGCCAGGGCGGCCGTGCGTACCGTGCGCGCGGGCCGTGCCGGGCGGGGGGCCATCGGGGCTCCGTCTCGTTCCTCGGGGCGGGCACCGGGGCCGTGCGTTCCGCCGTTCGTGAGGAAGATCTACCAGGCCGTGCGTGGCGGCGCCACCGTCTCGGGTGCCCGGCGTCGGCCCGGTCAGCCGGTGGCGCGGTCGTAGAGCGCCTGCACGCGGTCGCCGAAGTAGCTGCTGTACGAGGTGTCCGGGGTGTCGCCGCCCTCCTGGTAGCCGCCGATCACGCCGACCACGGTGCCGGTCCTGGTGGCCGGGTCGAAGTCGGTGACCCAGGGGCTGCCGCTGGTGCCGCCGGTGTAGTCGGGGCAGTCGATCCGCAGCTGGGTGGGGCTCTGCTCGGAGGTGGTGTTCGAGCAGGTGATCGGGACGTCGCTGCTGCCCGGGTATCCGGTGACCTTCACCGGGAGCCGGTAGCCGCGGTTGACGCCCAGTCGGTTGGCGCCGAGCACCTGCTGGACCTGCTGCCCGTTCTGGGCCTGGACGACCGCGAAGGCGACGTCGGCGTCCGGGTCGGCGTGGTCCTTCCAGTCGTCGTCGACGGTGACCGCCAGCAGCGGCCAGACGCCGCTGGGGGTGTCCCCGTCCCGGTAGCCGGGGACGAAGACCAGGTCGCTGCGCTGGCCGAGCTTCGGGTCCCAGACGCAGTGGGCGGCGGTGACGATGAGGTTGAGCCCGGCGCTGTCGACCACGCTGGCCGTGCAGAAGTGGTCGCCGTCGGCGTTGCGGGTGAACACCGCGCCGACCAGGCCGTTGAGCACGGTGGGCTTGGCGGTCCGGGTGACCCCGGTGCGCCGGGCGACCGCGCTCCTGAGCCGCTGCCTGCTCCAGCCGTGGCTGTCCCCCGGGGCGGTCGTGGCCGGCGCCGAGGTGACTGTGGGGACGCCCCCGCCGGGCCCGGCCGAGGTGGTGCAGCCCGCCACGGCCAGCACCGCCGCCGCGAACGCGCCGGCCGCCGCCCCCGCCCTACGTGTCGTCATCCGCCCAGGCTGCCCCGGCGGGGCGCCGCGCCGCCAGCCGGGCTGCGCCGCCCGGAGAGGCGCGCACCGTCCCGCACCCAGGTGCGCCCCCGGCGCGCACCACGGGTGATCGACCGGCTATGCTGCCCGGGACGGCCTCGCTGGGGCCGTCTGCTGCTGCCGTGGCCGACGACCGGCGCGCGCGGCGAACCGGGGCGGTAGCTCAGCCGGTTAGAGCAGGGGACTCATAATCCCTTGGTCGTGGGTTCGAGTCCCACCCGCCCCACCTTCTCGATGCGCGAGGAGGGTCCCGGGACCTTCCGAGGGCAGGCCTCCGAGCCGGAGCTCGGCCGCCTGCGACGACGCAGAGTCTAGGCCGCGGCCACCGCCTTTCCCCGTGTGGCGCGCCGGAATTCACCCGCCCGTGGACATCGCCCCCGGCGTCCCCCGCTGCCCTCGCGGCAGCCTCCCGCGTCGGCTCCGTGCCGCCTCCGTGCCGCCTCCGTGTCGCCACCCGTGCCGCCTCCCCCGCCCGCGCTTCCCCGGCTGCCGACCCCTGGCGCGGTGCGCGGAAAAAGTGATATCACTTTGCCATCGGATGCAGCACTCGTTGGAGGAGTCGGTCCCATGACCACGCCGCGTTTCGCCGTCGAGGACGGCCCTGCCCTGGACCTGCCGGTCCCCAAGATCACCGAACGCGTCGTCACCGGGGCCGCCGGACTGCCGGTGCTCTTCGGCGCGTTGCTCGGCCTGGTCGCGGGGGTCGCGTCGTTCATCACCGGCGTGGTCCAACTGACCAACGGGAACGGCGGGTTGGGCGCCGCGCTGGTGGTCGCCGGGCCGCTGCTGGTGATCACCTCGGTGGTGCTGCTGTGCGGGCTGACGGTCGTCTCGCCCGGCCAGGCGCGGGTCGTGCAGCTGCTCGGGCGCTACCGGGGCACCATCCGGGCCGAGGGCCTGACCTGGATGAACCCGTTCACCAACCGGCGCCACATCTCGCTGCGGATCCGCAACCACGAGACCGAGACCACCAAGGTCAACGACGCGGACGGCAACCCGATCGAGATCGCCGCCGTGGTGGTCTGGCAGGTCGAGGACACCGCGATGGCCGTGTTCGAGGTGGACGACTACACGGACTTCGTCGCCATCCAGACCGAGACGGCCGTACGGCACATCGCCACCAGCTACCCGTACGACGCCCACCACGAGGGCCAGTTGTCGCTGCGGGACGGCGCGGACGAGATCGCCCGCAAGCTCTCCGCGGAGATCGCGGCCCGGGTCGCGGCGGCCGGCGTGCGGGTGGTCGAGTCCCGGATCACCAGGCTCGCGTACGCGCCGGAGGTCGCCCAGGTGATGCTGCAGCGCCAGCAGGCCGGGGCCGTGGTGGCGGCGCGCAAGCTGATCGTCGAGGGCGCCGTCGGCATGGTCGAGGAGGCGCTGGACCGGCTCGCCGAGCGCGACGTGGTGGACTTGGACGAGGAGCGCAAGGCGGCCATGGTGAGCAACCTCCTGGTGGTGCTCTGCGGCGACCGCGGCACCCAGCCCGTCGTCAACACGGGCTCCCTCTACCAGTAAGGCGCGGCAGTGGCGACGGAACGGAAGAAGATCCTGCTGCGACTGGACCCTTCAGTTCACGACGCACTCGCGAGATGGGCTGCGGACGACCTGCGCAGCACCAACGCGCAGATCGAGTTCCTGCTCCGCCGTGCCCTCACGGACGCGGGCCGGATGCCCAGCGGCGCGAACCGGCTTCCCCGGCGCGGACGCCCGCCCAAGGAGAGCCCGGCCGAGGACGGTCCGGAGCCCGGCGGCTCCGACGAGAGCTGACCGGAGGCCGGGCGCGCGAACACCTTTCGGAGACCGACATGGACCTGTCCGTCACCCTTCCCGAGAAGCTGTACCTGCTGGCCTACCACCCCGAGCGCGAGCGGCTCACCGCCACCGACCGGCTCGACCTGGTGGTGCGGGCGGCGGCGCTCGTCGAACTCCTGCAGCGCGGACTGATCCGCGAGGACGGCCGGTACCCGGCCGCCGTCGCCGGCGGGCCGACCGACGGCCTGGACCCGCTCAGCGCCGCGCTGCTGGAGCAGATCCGGCAGGAGCGGCGGCGCAGCTGGCAGAGCTGGGTCGGCCGGAACCGCGGCCCGACCGCCCGCGCCGCGCGGGTGGTCCGGGACGGCCTGGCGGCGGCCGGCCGGATCCGGGTCGAGCCGCGCCGGCTGCTCGGACTGTTCCCGTCCACCAGGGTCGTCCTGACGGAGCCCCGGCTGCGCAAGTCGCTCGTGGCGTCGGTCGGCTCGGCGCTGAAGGGCCCGCTCAGCCGGGTCGACCCGGCGGACGCCGCCCTGGTCGCCCTGGTCGACGCGGCCCAGCTGGGCACGGTCCTGACCTGGGGCGGGCGGCGCGAGTTCCGCGCCCGGATCGACAAGCTGGCCCCCGCGGCCGGCCCCGTCCCGCGGGCGCTGCGCCGGGCCGTCAACGCCACCCGCGCCGACGGTGCGGCGGGGGGCTGACCGGCCTCTCCCGCGAGTCCGGTCGCCGGTCGGCGGCCGGGCTCCGTGCCGTCCGGACGGCCCGCCGGGGCCCGTAAGCTGGCCGGGTGCTCGAACCCGCCCTGCTGCCGACCCCGCTGGTGGACTGCACCGACGAGGTGTTCGCCCGGGCCGGGGTGGAACTGCGGCTCAAGCGGGACGACCTGCTGTACCCGAGCGTCCCCGGCAACAAGTGGCGCAAGCTCGCGCCCAACCTGGCCGCCGCCGTGGAGCGGGGCCACACCCGGCTGCTGACCTTCGGCGGCGCCTACTCGACCCACCTGCGGGCCGTCGCGGCCGCCGCCGGGGCGCTCGGGCTGGAGAGCGTGGGCCTGGTCCGCGGTGAGGAACTGGCGGACCGGCCGCGCAACTGGTCGCTGCGGGCCGCCGAGGAGGCCGGGATGCGGCTGGAGTTCCTGACCCGGTCCGCGTACCGGGAGGCCACCGGCCGGGCCGGCCTCGACCGGGGGACGGACGACGGGCTGCAGCGCCGCTGGGGCCCCTGCCTGGTGCTCCCGGAGGGCGGTTCCAACGCCCTGGCCGCCGTCGGCGCCGCCGAGATCCCGGCCGAACTGCCCGGTCTGGGCGCCCGCGACGTGGTCTGCTGCCCGGTCGGCACCGGCGGCACCCTGGCGGGCATCGCGGCGGGCCTGCCGCCGGGCGCACGGGCGCTCGGCGTGGCCGTGCTGCGCGGCGGCGAGGGCTACCTGGAGGCGGAGGTCACCCGGCTCCACCGGGCCGCGTACGGCCGCGGGTTCGACAACTGGCGGATCGACCACGCGCACCACGGCGGCGGCTACGGCAGGGTCCCGGCGGAGCTGGCGGCCTTCGCCGAGCGGTTCGAGCGCCGCCACGGCGTCCCGCTGGAGCGGCGTTACGTCGCCAAGCTGCTCGCCGCGCTGGCCGACCTGGCCGGGGCGGGCGCCTTCCCGCCCGGCACCCGCCTCACCGCCGTGGTCACCGGGCTGCCCGATCCCGAGTAGCCGGGGGCCGGGCAGCCGGGCCCGGTCGGCCCGCTGCCGGGCCGGTCAGCCGAAGGTGAGGTTGGCGCACGGATCGGTGTCGGCGTTGCGGGTGTTCTCCGCTATGCCGGTGGGGATGCCGCCGTTCGGTGCGGTGCTCGGTGCGGTGCTCGGTGCGGTGCCCGGCGCGGCACCCGGCGTGCCGTCGGCCGCGGTGCCGGGCGTCGGGCTCGGGCTCGGGCTCGGGGAGGACAGCGCGTTGATCTGCGTGCCGGCCGACCGGTAGTCGGCGCCGAGCGTGACGGTGACCGCCTCCGAGCCGGGCTCCTCGGCCGCCTGGGCGCCGGGGAACAGCGCCACCACCTGGTCGGCGGTGGCCTTCAGCGCGGGGTCGTACGCGATCCGGGTGGCCTGGTGCCCCGGGGCATTGGAGCCGAGCGTGATGTTCAGGAAGCCCCGCCCCTTGAGCGTCTGCTCGGCGGAGCCCGCGAGGCCGGGGGTGCCGACGCCGTTGACCACGGTGATCGGCGCCGCGGCCTGCTCGGGGGTGAGCGGCGTCCCGGCGGCCGGGGTGGCGGTGGGGGAGGAGGTCACCTGTCCCGTCCCGGCGGTGCTCTGCCCGTCCAGGGTGCGGTCCTCGCGCAGCAGCTTCCAGAGGGTGTCGGCGTCCGGCTGGACCAGCCGGATCCGGTCGCCCGCGTAGCGCCAGGGCGCGGTGACGAAGGTGACGTCGGAGAGCTTGATGTCCTGCACCGAGCGGGCGAAGTCCACCAGCTTCATCGCGGTGCCCAGCCCCTCGTCCACGGTGAGCGACTTGGTGGCGGCGTCCGCCAGCGGCAGCAGGGTGGGCAGCGAGAAGCCCTGGCCCTGGACCTTCTTGATCATCGAGGAGAGGAAGGCCTGCTGACGCTTCATCCGGCCCACGTCGGAGTTGTCGCCGATGCCGTGGCGCGCCCGCAGGTAGTCCACGGCGGACTGGCCGGAGAGCTTCTGCAGGCCCTTCTTCAGGTGGATGCCGTACTCGTTGACGTCGTTGGGCACGCAGGCCTCCACGCCGCCCACGGCGTCGGCCATCGCGGCCGCGCCTTTGAAGTCGACCACCACGGTGTGGTCGATCCGCAGCCCGGTGAGCTTCTCCACGGTGTTCTGGGTGCAGGCGGGGTTGCCCTTGGGGGCGTCGCCCACGGTGAAGGCGGAGTTGAACATCTGGTCGTTCTTGGCGGTCGTCCAGGCGCCGCTCGGCAGCCGGCAGGACGGGACGGTGACCAGGGTGTCGCGGGGTATGGAGACGCCGACGGCGTGCTTGTGGTCGGCGTAGATGTGCAGCACGATCGCGGTGTCCGAGTGGCCGACGCCCTCGTCGCCGCCGCCCAGCGCGTTGTTGCCGTCGTCGCGGGTGTCCGAGCCGAGCAGCAGCACGTTGACCGGCACGGAGGCGCCGGGGCTGGCCGGGACGGGGGCCGGCGGGCGTTCGGTGGCGACACCGCCCGCGTCGAACGTGGTGATGTTGCTGTCCAGCCGGTGGTAGAACCAGGCTCCGGCACCCACGACCGACAGCACCAGAACGGCGGCCAGGCCGATGGCGGTGCGCAGGTACCGGCGCCGGCGCGTGCTGCTGCCCATCCTCCGTGCCCCCCGTCTTCAGGTTTCTCGCGTTCGATGATTCGAACGTTAGACGTTCCGGGGGGCGGTTCGGTTACCCCCGATGGGCGAACGGATCGCCCGTCGGGCCTGTGATGCTGGTCACGCGCCGGGGCCGGAGGCGCCCGCGAGCATCCGCTGGAGCAGGTCGCGCAGCACCGTCCGCTCGTCCGGGCCGAGTGCGGCCAGCGGCTCGCGGGCGAAGTTCAGGGACTCGCGCAGCTCGGCGGAGGCGGCCGACCCGGTGTCGGTGGCCGCGACCAGCTTGACCCGGCGGTCCTGCCGGTCCGCCTCGCGGGTGACGAAGCCGCGGGACTCCAGCCGGTCGACGATGCCGGTGATGTTGGACGGTTCGCAGCTGAGCGTCTGGGCGATCTGGCGCATCGGCATCGGCCCGCGCCGCAGCAGTGCGAGCACCTTGGCCTGGGCGCCGGTGAGCGAACGGGCGGCGGCGGCGTCCTCGTACTCGCGGTGGAAGAGCGCGACCAGGTTGGCCATGAGGTCGACGACCTCGCGGGTGATCTCGTCGGGCTGCGGCGTGGCGTCCCGGACCGGCTGAGTGTCCATGCGCCAGAGTCTACCTGAAAAGTTGACAAGGTGAACCTTTTATGTCCATCGTTACTTCAGTTGCTCAACCTTTCATGTGCCTGAACCGCAAGGAGCGCCACCCATGGCAGAGCAGACCACCCCCGCCACCGCCCGTGAATGGCACCTCGCCGCCCGCCCGGAGGGCTGGCCGGTGCCGACCGACTTCGCCCTGGTCGAGGCCCCGGTCCGGACCCCGGGCCCGGGCGAGATCCTGGTCCGCAACGCCTACCTCTCGGTGGACCCGTACATGCGGGGCAGGATGTCGGCCCGCAAGTCCTACGCCGAGCCGTACGCGCTGAACGAGCCGATGCTGGGCGGGGCGGTCGGCCGGGTCGTCGCCTCGCAGGCCGAGGGCTTCGCCGAGGGCGACTACGTGCTGCACTTCTTCGGCTGGCGCGAGTACGCGACCTTCGACGCCCGGACGGCCGTCAAGGTGGACCCGGACGCCGCGCCGCTCTCCACCTACCTCGGCGTCCTCGGCATGCCGGGGCTCACCGCGTACGCGGGGCTGACCCGGATCGCGGAGATCAAGGCCGGCGACGTGGTGTTCGTGTCCGGCGCGGCCGGCGCGGTGGGCGGCATCGTGGGCCAGATCGCCAAGCTGAAGGGCGCGGCGCGGGTGATCGGTTCCGCCGGCTCGGACGACAAGGTCGAGCTCCTCGTGGCGGAGTACGGGTTCGACGCCGCGTTCAACTACAAGAACGGCCCGGTGGTCGACCAGCTGCGGGCGGCGGCCCCCGACGGCATCGACGTCTACTTCGACAACGTCGGCGGCGAGCACCTTGAGGCGGCGATCGAGGTGATGAACCTGCACGGCCGGATCGCGGTGTGCGGCATGATCTCGCAGTACAACGCCACCGAGCCCACCCCGGCCCCGCGCAACCTGGCGCAGATCATCGCCAAGCGCTTCCGGATGGAGGGCCTGCTCGTCGGCGACCACTACGACCTGCAGCCGCAGTTCGTCGAGGAGGTCTCGGCGTGGGTGCGCTCCGGTGAGCTCAAGTACCGCGAGACGGTGACCGAGGGCATCGACAGCACGGTGGACGCCTTCCTCGGCCTGCTGCGCGGCGCCAACACCGGCAAGATGGTCGTCCGCCTGGACGGCTGACGAACCGTCACGACTGCCGACCGCCCCGCAGCCCCGACCGGGCGTGCGGGGCGGTTCGTCGTGGAAGGTTCGCAGTCGGGCGCAGGGCGACCGGCCGCACTACCGCATTCCGGCCGGATCCGAAAGTGCGTCAGCCACGGTGCGGGGCGGCGCGGTACGGTGGTCCCGCCTGGCGATGGGGCCGTTCGGGGGAGAGATCCGGCCGAGGGGTAGACCTCGTTGAGGATTCGACTAGCATTGAGCGAAAGCCTGTCCGTTTTGCTCAATTTAGTGGCTTAATGTCGGCAAACGTGGGTAACTGTGGATCAACTGCAGGCACGAGGCAGCTGGGGAAGGCGACCCTCGTCCACAGCCTGGAGGTCCCGGTGACGACACGTGGAGTTCTCTACATCCACTCCGCGCCCCGCGCGCTGTGCCCGCACGTCGAGTGGGCCGTCGCGGGGGTGCTCGGTGTGCGGGTGAGCCTGGACTGGATCCGCCAGCCGGCCGCACCCGGGCATTGGCGTGCCGAACTCTCCTGGCAGGGGGAGCCCGGCACGGCCTCGAAGCTCGCCTCCGCGCTGCGCGGCTGGCAGCTGATGCGGTACGAGGTGACCAGCGAGCCCTGCGCCACGGCGGAGGGGGAGCGGTACAGCAGCACGCCCACGCTCGGCATCTTCCACGCCGTCACGGGCATCCACGGCGACATCCTCATCCCCGAGGACCGGCTGCGCGCCGTCCTGCTGCGCGCCCGCAGCGAGGGCGCCGACCTGGAGGCCGAGATCGCCCGGCTGCTCGGCAAGCCCTGGGACGACGAGCTGGAGCCGTTCCGCTACGCGGGCGAGGGCGCGCCGGTGCGCTGGCTGCACCAGGTGGTCTGAGACCGGTGGGCACGACGAAGGGGCCGGCGCTCGCGGAGAGCGCCGGCCCCTTCGTCGCGGGCGTCAGCGGGTGCGGAAGGCCAGCACCACGTTGTGGCCGCCGAAGCCGAACGAGTTGTTCAGCGCCGCGATCCGGCCCTCGGGCAGCTTGCGGGCCTCGCCGCGCACGATGTCCGCGTCCACCTCGTCGTCCAGCTCGTCGACGTTGATGGTCGGCGGGGCGAGGCGGTTGTACAGGGCCAGCACGGTGGCGACGGTCTCGACACCGCCGGCGCCGCCCAGCAGGTGGCCGGTCATCGACTTGGTGGCCGAGACGGCGATGTGGTCGAGGTCGTCACCGAGCTCCTTGCGGAGCGCCTTCAGCTCGGCGGTGTCGCCCTGCGGGGTCGAGGTGGCGTGCGCGTTGACGTGCACGATCTCGGCCTTGTCCAGCTCGTTGCGCTCGAACAGGTCGGCCAGCGCGCGGGCCACGCCGGCGCCGGTCGGCTCGGGCTGGGCGATGTGGTGGGCGTCCGAGGACAGGCCCTGGCCCACGGCCTCGCAGTAGATCCGGGCGCCCCGGGCCTCGGCGTGCTCCACGGACTCCAGGACGACCACGCCGGCGCCCTCGCCCAGCACGAAGCCGTCACGGGCCTTGTCGTACGGGCGGGAGGCGTGCTGCGGGTCGTCGTTGTTCTTGGACATCGCCATCATGCTGGCGAACGCGGCGATCGGCAGCGGGTGGATCGCCGCCTCGGTGCCGCCGGCCACCACGACGTCGGCGCGGCCGGTGCGGATCATCTCGATCGCGTAGCCGATCGCCTCGGCGCCGGAGGCGCAGGCGGAGACGGGGGTGTGCACACCCGCGCGGGCGCCGACCTCCAGACCGACGTTGGCCGCCGGGGAGTTGGGCATCAGCATCGGGACGGTGTGCGGGGAGACCTTGCGGGCACCCTTCTCCTTCAGCACGTCGTACTGGTCGAGGAGGGTGGTGACACCGCCGATGCCGGAGGCGATGACGGTGCCGAGGCGCTCGGGGGCGAGCTTGGAGGACGTCTCGGTGGCGGGGGTCTCGTAGCCGGCGTCGGCCCAGGCCTCGCGGGCGGCGATCACGGCGAACTGGGCCGAACGGTCCAGCTTCCGGGCCAGCGGGCGGGGCAGGATCTCGCCGGGCTCGACGGCGGTGCGCGCGGCGATCTTCACCGGCAGCTCCTCGGCCCACTCCTCGGTCAGGGCCGCCACACCGGACTTACCGGCGACCAGGTTCTCCCAGGTGCTGGCGGCGTCGGCGCCCAGCGGCGTGAAGGCGCCGATACCCGTGACGACCACGGTGCGGTTTTCAGCGGTCACTGGTTTCTTCTTCTCTCACGTTGTGCGGGGGGTCGGCGGGAGCCGAGGATGGGCCCGGCCGGGCGCCCCGGTGGGGCGTCCCGGCCGGCGGGTCGGTCCGGCTCGGTGAGCCGGGCCGACAGGTCAGCCGTCGCAGGCGTGCGGGACGCCGGACGGACTGGCCGAGTCGAACGAGTCGATCGCTCAGGCGTTGGTGAGGATGTAGTCCACAGCGTCGCCCACGGTCTTCAGGTTCTTCACCTCGTCGTCCGGGATCTTGACGTCGAAGCGCTCCTCGGCGGCCACGACGACCTCGACCATGGACAGCGAGTCGACGTCCAGGTCATCGGTGAAGGACTTGTCGAGCGCGACATCCTCGGTCGGGATACCGGCGATCTCGTTGACGATCTCGGCGAGACCTTCCAGGACCTCGTCCTTGGTAGCCATACTGGCTGCTCCTCTTCAGTGTTGATCGTGTCCGACCGGCGGTCGGACACAGGCTTGTGGATCAGTGGGCGAAACGCGCCTAGGGGAGCGTAACGACTGCCGCGGCGTACACGAGACCCGCCCCGAAACCGATGATCAGCGCCAGGTCGCCGCTGTGGGCCTCGCCGGTCTCCAGCATGCGCTCCATCGCGAGCGGGATGGAGGCCGCGGAGGTGTTGCCGGTCTCCGCGATGTCACGGGCGACCGGCACCGACTCCGGCAGCTTCAGGGCCTTGATCATGGCGTCGGTGATCCGCATGTTGGCCTGGTGCGGGATGAACGCGCCGAGCTGGTCGGCGGTCACCCCGGCGGCGTCCAGCGCCTGCTGGGCGACCTTGGCCATCTCCCAGACCGCCCAGCGGAAGACCGGCTGGCCGTCCATCCGCAGGGCCGGCCACCTGGTCTCCTCGCCCGCGCCGTTGACGGCGTCGGGCTTGGCGAACGCGGTGTCCCAGGCCTCGGTCTGGGCGATCAGGTCGGCCTGCGAGCCGTCCGACCCCCAGATCAGCTTGCCGATGCCGGGCGTGTCGGACGGGCCGACGATCGCGGCGCCGGCGCCGTCGCCGAAGATGAAGGCGGTCGAGCGGTCCGACTGGTCGGTCAGGTCGCTGAGCCGCTCGACGCCGATGACCAGGACGTACTCGGCGTTGCCGCCGCGGATCATGCCGTCGGCCAGGCCCAGGCCGTAGCCGAAGCCGGCGCAGGCGGCCGAGATGTCGAAGGCCGGGGCGGTGCCGCAGCCGAGCCGCTCGGCGATCTCGGTGGCGATCGCGGGGGTCTGCTTGAGGTGCGAGACGGTCGCGACGATCACGCCGCCGATCCGGTCGGGGGAGATCCCGGCCTGGGCGATGGCCTTGCCGGCGGCCTGGACCGACATCTCGGCGACGGACTCGTCCGGGCCGGCCCAGCGGCGCTCGGCGATCCCGCTGCGGGTGCGGATCCACTCGTCCGAGGAGTCGATCCACTCCAGGACCTCGGCGTTGGGGATCACCCGGACCGGGCGGTAGCCGCCGACGCCGAGGATGCGCGAGTACTGCGCACCCGTGGCGGGACGGATCTGCGGCTTCGTCATGCCTGGATCTCCTGGTCCTGACCGCCGTGCTCCGCGACGAGCTCGCGGGCCTTGTCCAGATCGGCGGGGGTCTTGAGGGCGAGCGTGGCCACACCCTTGAGGTTGCGCTTGAGCAGGCCGGTGAGGGTGCCCGCGGGGGACAGCTCGATCACGGCCGTCGCGCCCAGCTGCCCGAGGGTCTCCATGCAGAGGTCCCAGCGGACCGGGTTGGAGACCTGCGACACCAGGCGGGCGAGCACCTCGGCGCCGGAGTCCACGACCGCGCCGTCCTTGTTGGAGACGTAGCGGACCAGCGGGTCGGCCGCGGTCAGGGTCGGGGCCAGCTCGGCCAGCCGCTCGACGCCCGGGGCCATGTGCTCGGTGTGGAACGCGCCGGCCACCTTCAGGGCGATCAGCTTGGCGCCGGCCGGCGGGTCCGCCTTCAGCGTCTCCAGCTGGGCCAGCGTGCCGGCGGCGACGATCTGGCCGCCGCCGTTGTTGTTGGCCGCGGTCAGGCCGTGCTCGGCGAGCTTCGCGGCGACGACCTCCGGATCGCCGCCGAGCACGGCGGTCATGCCGGTCTCGGTGACGGCGGCGGCCGCGGCCATGGCCCGGCCGCGTTCGCGTACGAAGGTCAGCGCGTCACGGGCGCTGAGCACACCGGCGCCGGCGGCGGCGGTGATCTCGCCGACGCTGTGGCCGGCGACGGCGCCGACCAGCTTGCGGGCGGCGTCCTCGTCCGGGAACAGCTCACGGGCGGTCACCAGGCCGGCCGCGACGAGCAGCGGCTGGGCGACGGCGGTGTCCTTGATCTCCTCGGCGGACGCCTCGGTGCCGGCGTGCACCAGGTCGAGCCCGGCGACCTCCGACCAGCCGCGGAGGCGGTCGGCGACACCGTCGAGCTCCAGCCAGGGGCTGAGGAAACCGGGGGTCTGGGCACCCTGTCCAGGGGCGACGATTACGAGCACGGTTCAACCCTCTCTCGCCAGGCGCCCAGGGGCGGGTAGGCGACGGTAACGAAGAAAACCATCCGGGATTGTATGGTCCCTACACTCCGGCTCAGCCGGGCTCCCCGGCGGCGGTCAGCCGGCCGAGGGCCAGTGCGATCCGCAGAGTGAACGCCGAACGTACGTCGGAGGGGGCGTACCCCGTGACGTCGGTCACACGTCGTAGCCGGTAGCGCACCGTGTTGGGGTGGACGAAGAGCATCCGGGCCGCCCCCTCCAGGGAAGAGGCCTGTTCCAGGTAGACACTCAGCGTCTCCAGCAGTGCCGAGCCCGCCTCGTCCAGCGGTGTGTAGATCTCCTCCACCAGCTGGCGGCGGGCGGCCTGGTCGCCGGCCAGCGCCCGCTCGGGCAGCAGGTCGTCCGCCAGCACCGGGCGGGGGGCGTCCGGCCAGGCCGCGCAGGCGCGCAGACCGGCCGCGGCGGCGTGCGCGGAACGGGTCGCGGAGAGCAGGTCGGGCACGGTCGGGCCGACCACCACCGGCCCCGGCGCGAACTGGCCGATCAGCGCCCGGGCGGCGTGCACCGGCTCCTTCTCGCCGCCGACCACGACCACCAGGCGCTTGCCCAGCACCCCGGTCAGCACGTTCAGCTTGGCGTACCGGGCGGCCCGGCGGATCGCCTCCACCACCAGCTCGCTGTCGCCGTCCGGCGCGCTGCCCATCACCACCCGGACCTGGCTGGGCTGCCCCCAGCCGAGCGCCGCGGCGCGGGAGAGCACGCCCTCGTCGGCGTCCCCGGACAGCAGGGAGTTGACCACCAGCGCCTCCAGCCGGGCGTCCCAGGCGCCGCGCGCCTCGGCCGCCTGGGCGTACACCTGGGCGGTGGCGAAGGCGATCTCCCGGGCGTAGACCAGCACCGACTCGCGCATGTCCGCCTCGTCGCCGGGCGCGGCCACCTCCTCGATGGCCTCCTCCATCACCTCGATCGTGGTGCGGATCAGCTCGACGGTCTGGCGCAGGGTGATCGCCCTGGTCAGCTCGCGCGGGGCGGTGCCGAAGACGTCGGTGGAGATCGCCCGGGCGGCCTCGGGGTGGCGGTACCACTCGGTGAAGGCGGCGATGCCGGCCTGGGCGACCAGGCCGATCCAGGACCGGTGCTCCGGCGGCATCCGCCGGTACCAGCCGAGCTCGTCGTCCATCCGCGCGATCGCGGCGGTGGCCAGCTTGCCCGAGGACTTCTCCAGCCGCTTGAGCGTCGCGGCCCGGCGCTCGGCCCGCTCGGCGGCGTTTCTGCGCTCCTGGGCCGTCAGGCGCGGCGCGGGGCGGCCGGGACGGTCGCGGGCGGTCCGGGGAGCCGGGCTCTTCCCGGTGGGCTCGACGGCGGGACTGGGTTCGCTCTTGGAGTTCGCGGATGCGGCTGGCACAAGGACAAGACTGCCTCACGTGAGTGACTGCTCGTGCACACCCCCCGGCGCAGCGGCGCGGTGGCAAGGGTCACACCCGTTACGGTGGGGGCCGTGACCGAAGCCGCTGACCGCCCCCGTGCCGACCTGCGCCGCACCGCCGAGCGCTACCGCTCCGCTCCGGCCGAGGGCGTCGAGACCCGCCACGCGTTCTCCTTCTCCGGCCACTACGACCCGAAGAACACGCACTTCGGCGCGCTGCTCGCGTGCAACGAGGAACTCCTCGCCCCCGGCGCCGGGTTCGAGGAGCACAAGCACCGGGACACCGAGATCCTCACCTGGGTGCTGGAGGGCGCGCTCGCCCACCGGGACTCCCACGGCCACGGCGGGGTGGTCCGGCCCGGGATGGTCCAGCACCTCAGCGCCGGCTCCGGCGTCACCCACACCGAGCGCAACGTCGGCGGCGCCACCGGCCCGGTCCGCTTCGTCCAGATGTGGCTCCAGCCGGACGAGTTCGACGCGGCGCCCGCGTACGGGCTGCGCAAGGTGGAACCGGCGGACGGCGGGTTGACACTGCTCGCCTCCGGCCTGGAGCGCGACGCCGGGACGCAGGCCCTGCGGCTGCGCCGCAGCGACGCCGCGCTGTGGCTGGTGAGCGCCGGACCGTGGCAGCCGCTGCCGGAACTGCCCGCCGCCCCGTGGCGGTACGCCCACCTGACGGCCGGGGCGCTGGGCTACCGGACCGTCCCGGGGCCCAAGGGCGGCGGCCGCTCGATGGCCCCGGGCGACAGCGTGCGGATCACCGGCGACGCCTTCGCCGCCCCGACGGCGGGCGAGGCCGGCGCGGAACTCCTGCTGTGGGAGATGCACTCGCCGGTCTCGTACGGCTGAGCCCCGGAACCCGGGCCCCGGAGCCTGGGCCCCGGCGCGCCGGGCCGCGAGCGGTGGGGGCCTACGCCGCGGGCCCCTCGTGGAGCTCGGCCAGGACCGCGTCGGAGAAGGCCGGCCAGGCCTCGACCGCCCACGGGCCGAAGTCCCGGTCGGTGAGCGCGACGCAGGCCGCACCCGCCTGCGGGTCGACCCACAGGAAGGTGCCGGACTGGCCGAAGTGGCCGAAGGTGGCGGGCGAGTTGGCCGTGCCGGTCCAGTGCGGGCTCTTGCCGTCGCGGATCTCG
Organism: Kitasatospora sp. NPDC085464; assembly: GCF_044541955.1. Taxonomy (NCBI): domain Bacteria; kingdom Bacillati; phylum Actinomycetota; class Actinomycetes; order Kitasatosporales; family Streptomycetaceae; genus Kitasatospora; species Kitasatospora sp. NPDC085464. Next base: position 51,448 of record NZ_JBITTM010000021.1, on the reverse strand, counting down.
AAGCCGAGGCCCCAGTCGTTCGGGCGGCGGTGGCCGTAGCCGGGCAGCACGCCGCTGGTGCCGGGGAAGGCGACCTCGCGGGTGGCCCGCAGGACGGTGGACGGGTCCAGCAGCTTGGGCGCCTGCAGCTCGGCGGCGAACCGGGCGAGGTCGGCGACGGTGGACAGGCCGCCGGCACCGGCCGGGGACTTGTGCGCGGTGTTGATCAGCGTGTCGGTCATGCCCAGCGGTTCGAAGACCGCCTCGGCGACGTAGCGGGAGAACTCGATCCCGGCGGCCTCGGACAGCGTCCGCGCCAGCGCGTCGAAGCCCGCGTTGGAGTAGAGCCGGCGGTTGCCGGGCTCGGCGAACACCCGGTCCTCGTCGAAGCCCAGGCCGGAGGTGTGCGCGAGCAGGTGGCGGACGGTCGCACCGGGCGGCCCGGCCGGGTCGTCCAGTTCGAACACGCCCTCCTCGACCGCGACCAGCGCCGCGTAGGAAGTGAGCAGCTTGGTCACCGAGGCCAGCGGGAAGAGGTGCTGCTGCGGCCCGTGCGCCCCCAGCACCGCGCCGTCCGCCCCCCGGACCACCGCTGCCGCGGCGTGGGGCACCGGCCAGTTCTCGATCACGCGCAAGCTCTCCATGGGTCCCGACTGTAGTCGGGGCCGGCGCGGGGCGGCGGGGCACCCCGGTCCCAGCCGGGTGGTGCGCGCACCAGGCTGCCGGGCCCGTTCGGCTTGCTTGGAGTGCACTCCAACTCGGTAGCGTCTTTTCCGTCGCACAGGACAGGGGGAAACGTTCGATGGCCACACCCGCACGCGTCGAGATCGACCTGCGCAGCTGCTCCGAAGTGTTCAACCGGGCCCCGGGCGGGGAGCCGGACCGCACGCCTCGGCACACCATCAGCGAGGTCGCCGCGGCGAGCGGCCTGACCGCCCACACCCTGCGCTGGTACGAGCGGATCGGCCTGCTGGACCCGGTCGACCGCGCGGTCGGCGGGCAGCGCCGCTACTGCGACGCCGACCTGTACCGGCTGGCCTTCCTGGGCCGGCTGCGCCTGACCGGCATGTCCATCGCGGACATGCTCAAGTACGTGGACATGGCCCGCGAGGGCGAGCGGACCTACGAGGGGCGGCGCCGGCTGCTGGAGGCCCAGCGCGAGGAGGTCCGGCAGAGGATCGCCGACCTCCAGGCCACCCTCGCCGTCCTCGACTACAAGATCGATCTCTATGCCGGGAAGACCGTCGACACCACCGGCGCCCCGGTCCGATGCCAGTACAACCGTGTAGAGGAAGAGCAGAGCGCATGACTCACCCCGTCCTTCCCACCGCCGAACTCGGCACCGACGGCCCGCTGGTGGGCGTCCAGGGCCTCGGCTGCATGGGCATGAGCGAGTTCTACGGCCCCACCGACTCCGGCGAGGCGCTGGCCACCCTGGCCGCCGCGCTGGAGGCCGGGGTCACCCTGTTCGACACCGCCGACGCCTACGGCTACGGGCGCAACGAGGAGTTCATCGGCCCCTTCGTCCGGGCCAACCGGGACAAGGTGGTGCTCGCCACCAAGTTCGCCCTCCTGCGCAAGGAGGAGGACCCGGGCTACCGCGGCATCAGCAACGACCCCGCGTACATCCGGACCGCCGTGGACGCCTCGCTGCGCCGCCTCGGCGTGGACGAGATCGACCTCTACTACATGCACCGCCGTGACCCGGCCGTGCCGCTGGCCGACTCGGTCGGCGCCATGGCCGAGCTGGTCGAGGCCGGCAAGGTGCGCCACCTGGGCCTGTCCGAGGTGACCGGCGCCGAGCTGCGCGAGGCGCACGCGGTCCACCCGATCGCGGCGGTGCAGTCCGAGTGGTCGGTGTTCGCCCGTGACGTCGAGCGCACGGTGGTGCCGGCCGCGGCCGAGCTGGGCGTCGCCTTCGTGCCGTACTCGCCGCTCGGACGCGGCTTCCTGACCGGCTCGTTCCAGGCCGCCGAGCAGCTCGCGGCGGACGACGTGCGCCGCACCCAGCCGCGGTTCACCGGCGACAACGCTGCGGCCAACGCCGAGCTGCTCGCGCCGCTGCGGGAGGTCGCGACGGCGCGCGGAGTGACCCTGGCCCAGGTCGCGCTGGCCTGGGTGCACCGGCGGGCGGAGGTGCACGGGCTGACCGTGGTGCCGATCCCGGGCACCCGCAAGCGCAGCCGTCTCGCCGAGAACGCCGCTGCGGCGACGCTGCTGCTGGACGCGGAGGAGCTGGCGCTGCTGGAGCCGGTGGCCGGCCGGGTGGCGGGGGACCGCTACGCGGACATGGGCTTCACCTCGGTCGGCCGGGAGTAGTCCGGCGCGGCCGGCGAAGTCCGAGCGGGCGGCGCGGTCCTCGTCGGTCCGTGCGGGCGGCGCGGCCCGGGACGGAACAGCCGGGCGGGCCCGGGGAGTCGGTGGCTCCCCGGGCCCGCTCCGGCACGCGGTTCAGGCCGTGCGGCCCATCCAGGCCGCCAGCCGGGCGTGGATGTCGGCGTCCTCGGCGACCGGCTGCACCTCGGCGAACGGGACGCCCTCGACCCGGCTCTCGGGCGGCAGCACCATCTCGGCGACGGCCAGCGCGGTGTGCGCCAGCCCCTCGTCCAGCACGAAGCCGTTGTCCAGGGCCGTGGCGATGTCCCAGCTGTGGGTCACCGCCTCCATCACGTAGCCGCCGACCACCATCCCGCCGGGCACCTCGCCCCAGGGGGCGAAGGTCGGGCGGCCCAGCTTGGCGTCGTCCGCCCAGGCGGCGGTGGCGCGGCCGGCCGCCCGTGCGAGCGCGGCCGGCCAGCCCTCGTCCGACGGGTCCTCGATGGCGGGCACGATGTCCTCGGCGCGGCCGCCCTCACCCATGTACGCGAAGCGGTGGATGCCGCCGACGACGTGGTTCAGCAGTCGGCGCAGCGTGAACTCGCTGCAGGGGGTGGGCCGGTCGAGGTCCGCCGGGGTGACGGCGGCGAACAGCTTCTCCAGCTGGGCGAGGGCGAGCAGGTACTGCGGGCGGGCGTCCTGGACGGCGTTCACGTGCGGTCAACTCCCCGTTGTGGGTCGGTCTTTCGGGCTCGGAACGCAATCTCCCAGTAAAACCTGACAACTGCCGTCAGGATTACTGGGATTCTTGTCGTATGAAGGCCGACCGCCTGCTCTCCATCCTCCTCCTGCTCCAGACCCGCGGCCGGGTGTCCGCCACCGAACTCGCCGAGCGGCTGGAGGTGTCCGTCCGCACCGTCTACCGCGACGTGGAGTCGCTCTCCGCCGCCGGCGTGCCCGTGTTCACCGAGCGCGGGCGGCACGGCGGCATCGGCCTGCTGCCCGGCTACCGCACCGACGTCACCGGCCTGACCGCGGACGAGGCCAGGGCGCTGTTCGTGCTCTCCGCCCAGGGTGCGCACAGCGACCTCGGACTGGACGGCGCGCTCGGCTCGGCGCTGCGCAAGGTGATGGCGGCGCTGCCGGCCCCGCACCGCCCGGCCGCCGAGCGGATCAGCGAGCGGATCCTGGTCGACCCGGCCCGCTGGATGCAGGGCGCCGCGTCCGCCGCCGCGTCCGGCCCGGACCTGGGCGAGCTGCAGTACGCGGTCTTCGCCGACCGCCGGCTGCGGCTGCGCTACCGGCACAGCGGCACGCCCGCGCCGGTGGAGTACACCGTCGACCCGTACGGGCTGGTGAGCAAGGCCTCGGTCTGGTACCTGGTGGCCGATCTGCACGGCGAGCCGCGGCTGTTCCGGGCCGACCGGGTGCTGACCGCCGAGACCGCGGAGGAGGCGGTGCGGCGTCGGGCCGGGGTCGGGCTCGGCGAGGTGTGGGCGGTGCTCCGCGAGCAGGTGGAGCGGCTCCCCAAGGAGCTGCCGGTGCGGGTGCGGGTCCGTCGCGGGCGGCTGGACCTCTTCCTGCGCATCCACGGCGGCCGGGTCACCGTACAGCCGCCGGAGGCGGGCGCCGGGGCGGCCGAGGAGTGGGTGGAGGTGGCGATGGCCTTTCCGGCCCCGGCGGCGGTCCGGTCGCTGCTGGCCTTCGGCGCGGACGTCGAGGTGCTGGCCCCGCCGGCCGCCCGGCGCGAGCTGGCCCGGGCGGCGGCGGACGCCCTGCGGCTGTACCAGGACCAGTCGTCGTAGCCGGGTCGGACGCCGTCGCCGGCCCCGTCGTCGTGACCGGGGCGGATGGTGACCGGGACCGGCCACGGCTGGCTGCGACTAGGAGTTGGGCTCGGTCCGGACCACGTCCCGGTAGTGGCCGAGCGAGATCGCCGCGAAGTTGTGCAGGCTGTCGGTGCCGTCGGTGAAGTAGCCGTTGTGGCCGACCGCGCGGGCCGAGGAGATCTGCTCGGCACCGAAGCCGCTGCCGGTCGGGTCGGCGCCGTGGCCGAGCTTGCCGACCTCCAGGAACGGGACGTTGCCGATCCAGTCGCTGGGGTTGCGGGCGGCCCAGACGTGCACGCCGGTGCCCAGGTCGGCGGCGCTCTGCACGCCCATGCCGGGGGAGCCGAACACCATCATGTCGGTGATGCCCGAGGTGTCGGACGGCGAGGCGGCCGCGCGGAGGACCTTCGGGGCGGCGGTGCCGCACACCACCGAGCCGTACGAGTGGCAGAGCAGCGACGGGGGCGCGTCCGGCCGGGTGGTCTCCTTGAGTCCGGCGAGCAGTCGCTCCAGCCGGGGCGCGGCGACGTCGGCGAGTCGGGAGGTGGCCGCGTCCGGGCCGAGGCCGGAGGGGGTGACGTAGCCGGTCCAGGAGATCACGGCGGTCCGGGTGCCCGGGGCCTGGCGCTGCTCCTCGGCGTGCAGGGCGCGGGCCATGCCGGCCGGGGAGCGCAGCGGCTCGGCGGTCTGGTCGAAGTGGCCGAGGTCGGCGTCCGATCCGGGGACGAGGACGGAGATCCGCTCGGCGTCGGCGAGGTCGCCCCACACTTCGGTGACCAGGCCGCGGCCGCGCGGGTCGAAGGCCAGGATCTGCCGGCCGGGGGCGAGCAGGTGCTCGACGTCGTTGGCGCGGGAGACGGCCAGCGCGCGGGTGTCGGAGTCGAGCTTGCGGTCCGCGGCGCGGGTCCGGGCGTTGTCGCGTTCGACGGCCAGGGCGATCCGGTTGGCGCGGTAGCGCAGGTCCAGCGGGGCGCCGTCGTAGTTGCCGACGACCAGCGGGTACTGCTGGATCAGCCGGTCCAGCTCGGTGGGCGCGAGCGAGGCGAAGAACTCCGCGGCGGCGGCCGGGCTGGTGGTGGCCGGGTCGGGCAGGGCGTGGCCGAAGGAGTGGTCCTGGATCCAGGCGGCGCTGCCGGCCGGGGGCGTGGAGATCGCCAGCTGCTCGGAGGAGACCGCGGCCGCGGCGGCCGAGGCGCCGGCGTCGGCGAGCACGGCGCAACCCGCGAACGCTCCGATCAGTACCCGCTTCCAGCGTCGACGGTTGCGCACCGCACCAACTCCCTTGGGGCCCGTCACCGTTTCTCGGGCGGTGCCCGGAGGGTGCGATAAGGACTGCTGACTTCCCTGCGCAAGCCTAGGGGGCTCGAAGGGGCGGCGGGCGCGCCTAAACTGTGGGATGGATCACATGAACCGGGGGTGTCCTCGCGGCGTCTCCCAGTGGTTCGGGCCGGGCCCGAACGGCCGTGCGCTCAGGCGTCGAACTCCCGTACCAGCCGCTTCGGGGCCGTCCGCCGCCAGGCCTCGGTGACCAGGTCGCGCAGCTCGTCCCGGTCCACCAGGTCCAGCCGGACGCTCACCCAGCCGTGCCGCCCGACGTAGGGGGCGGAGGAGAACACCTCGGGTTCGGCGGCGAGCAGTTCGGCCTGGTCCTCGGGCGAGGCCTTGACGGTGACGCGGTCCCCGTCGGGCGCGCCCATCGCGAAGATCCGGCTGCGGACCCGCAGCGTCTCGATGTCCCAGGTCGGCTCCTGGGCGGCCTCCGGCAGGGCCAGGGCCATCGCGCGGAACTCGTCGAACGTCACCATGGCGGCAGGTTAGAGCAGGGCAGTGACAACGCGCCCCCGGCGCGCGCGGTGGCGCGGCGGGGGCGCGTCGAGGGGACCGATCTCAGGCGAGCGAGGCCCAGGCGTCGCAGGAACGGTCGGCGGAGACCAGCCGGTCCGGGTGGCCGCTGCCGTCGGCGACCGAGATCCGCCGGTAGTTCTGGCCGCTGAACACCCAGTACTCGCTGCTGCCGCCGACCCGCCGGCAGTCCGGCACGGGCAGGAAGCAGTCCACCCGGTTCAGGCCGCTGAGCGAACTCCACTGGGAGAGCTCGCGGTCGGTGCGCTCGCGCACGTCGTTGTGCGAGGAGCCGTCCGCGATCGAGATCAGCCGGTACTGCTGGCGGCCGGCCGTGGTGTGGAAGCACCAGTACCAGCTCTTGCCGCCGACCCGCTGCTGGTCGGGGACGGGCAGCCAGCAGTCCACCTGGCCGACGCCGCTGAGCGAGCCCCAGTAGGTGAGGTCGCGGTCGGAGCGTTCGAGCGCCGTGGTGTACCGGCCGCCGCCGCAGGTGACGGAGACCAGCCGGTACTGCTGGCGGCCGGCGGTGCTGTGGAAGACCCAGTACCAGCTCTTGCCGGCCGGGTCCTGCTGGTCGGGCACGGGCAGGAAGCAGTCGACCCGGCCGACGCCCTGCAGACAGGACCAGCCGGTCAGCCAGGTGTCGTCCTCGACCTTGCGGTCGGTGTGGGCGGAGCCGTCGGCCACCGAGATCAGCCGGCAGCGGTCGCCGTGGAACGCCCAGTACTGGCTCTGGCCGGCCCGGCGGTACTGGTCCGGGACGCCGACGAACTCGTCGCACGGGTACGCCTTCACCGGCTGCGGCTCGGGCTGCGGCCAACCGCCGCCACCCGGCTGCGTGGTGGCGCCCTGCCCGCCCGTGCCCTGGCCGCCCGTGCCCTGGCCGCCCGAAGCCTGGCCGCCGACCGGGGCGAGCCGGCCCTCGCAGAGCCCCCGCAGGATGCTCATCGAGGGCATGAAGGCGTACACCGAGCCGGTGGTCTGGACGAACTGCGCGAAGTCCAGCGGGGTGTGCCGGATCAGGCCGCTGGTGTCCCGGCTCTCGTAGTCGAGGGGGGTGACCTGTCCGGTGTCCGGGTCGGTGCAGTTCTGGGTGACCGGGTCCCGGCCGGGTACGGGCCTGGGGTTCGCGTGCCCGGGCGGGGTGGTGTCCTGGGAGTCGCGGTTGGGCGGGAAGTTCGCCCGGTCCATCCAGCTGGCCTGGATGAACTCGAACTGCCGCTTGAGGTCCGCCTGGTAGCAGACGAACAGCAGCCCGCGCGGGTCGTCGGGGCCGCCCGGGCCCTCGGAGGCCGGGTCGAACGGTTCTCCGTACGGGGTGCCGCGGCGGATGATCCGCCTGCCGTTGAGGTCCTTGGCGGGGAACGGGGGCTTGTCCGGGCTCTCCTGCAGGCCGGCGCGCGGCTCGGTCTTGCGCAGGTGCGACCAGAGCGGGGTGACCAGGCCCTCCGGGTCGTCCGAGAAGTCGAAGGCGTTGTCGTTGGCGGCGGTCGGGTTGTTCGGGACGTCCCGGTCCTGGAAGTGGCAGACCGGGGCGCCGGAGCGCCAGCGGCCGACCATCCGGGCGGCCAGCCACTCGGTGGTGGCGTGGTCCGGGACGGCCTTGGCCTTCCGGAGCTCACCCAGCTTGACCGCGACCTGCGACCACCAGCCGGGGACGTCCTGGGCGAGCCGGCGGACCACCTGGAACGAGCCGTTGAGCGTCCAGGCCGGGTACTGGTCCTTGGGGAAGCTGAACTGGTCGTTGTCCAGGCCGCAGACGAACTCGCCGGCCGGGATGATCCGGGTGCCGGGGTGGCCGTCCACCTGCTCCGGATCGGTCGGGCTGGGCCGGTCGAAGCCCCTGACGCCGGGCTCGCTGATGCCGTCCTTGAACCCGAAGTGCTCCTTGCCGCGGCGGCTGCCCAGGAGGGTCTTCGCGTTCTGCTGGTAGACGACCAGGACGCGGGACTCGGCGGCGGCGATCCGCTGGGCCTCGACGGCCGTCTGCAGGTCCTTCTCGGTGTCCGCGGAGATCTTCAGGACGGCGTGGACCGACTGGGTCCTGCCGTTGCCGAAGAGCCAGTTCTCCGGGGAGTTGTCGCCGGTGTCGCCGAGCCCGCCGGCCCGTTTGGCCGCGCCCTCCTTGAACGCCTTCAGACCGGTGTCGCCCTGCGGGAGCGTCGGGAGAGGGTCGGTGGTGGAGAGCATCTGCAGGCCCTCGTAGCTGAAGCTGATGCCGAGCCAGGTGGCGGTCAGCGACTTGGGGTCGTCGCCGCCGGACGCGGCCCTGGCCTCGCTGAACGCCTCGTTGAACCTGGCGACCTCGCGGGTGGTGGAGATCTGCGGGGTCAGCTTGCGGAGCCAGTCGCGGGCCCGTGCCGCGTCCTCGAACTTGAGGAAGAGGACGCTGACGTTGTCCTTCTTGAAGCCGGCGAGGATGTCGCCCTGGATCTCGTCGCTCTCGCGCAGACTCAGGTCCGTTGCCATCGGGGGTTCCTTTCGGTGGGGGGTGGGGTCAGGCGGAGGGGCTGAGCTGGATCCACTTCGCCTCGCTGGGCACGCCCTTGCCGTCGAGGAGGAAGATCATGTACCAGCCGGGCGGCGCGGCCTTGGCGTCCGGCGGGGCCTGCAGCTGGATCCGGTTGCCGGCCTGGCTGGTGATCCGCAGGTCGAGGTAGCGCTGGCTGGTGTTGACCGAGTGGGTGGACGTGGTCGGCGCGAGCAGGACGGCCCTGACCACCTGGTCCGAGGTCGAGCTGGAGACGGTGAACTTCTTGTCGAAGCCGATCGGCACGGTCGGCGCGTCGTCCAGGTCGGGCCGGCCGCCGCCCTGGTGCAGGTAGGCGGGCTCGTAGATCTCGATGGTGCCGTTCATGGTGACCGGGCCGGCGGTGCCGGGGATGCCGCTCACCGTGCGGTTGATGTCCGTGTTGTTGGCCAGCTGCTGGAGCTCGTCGCCGGTGACCAGGACGCGCCCGTCCGGCAGCACGACCGCGTTGGAGTGGTAGCCGCGCGGCAGGCGCTGGACCGGGCCGAGCTGCCAGTTGCCCTGGTCGTCGCGCAGCTCGATCTGGCGGTACTTGAGGTCCGCGTTGGGGTTGTACGGGCCGTTGCCGTAGTCGCGGATGTCGTAGGCGCCGTTGACGGTCATCAGCCGGCCGGTGGGCAGCAGGACGGTGTCGTCCTGGGTGCGGCCGAAGGCGCGGGACTTCTCGGCCGTCCAAGTGCCGTTGGAGAAGCGCAGGGTGCTCGGGTTGTCCCGGTCGCCGCCGAGGACCAGCGCGGAGTCCGGGCCGTTGGCGCCGTTGGGGAGCAGCACGGCGGAGCCGTAGTTGCGCTTGCGGCCGTCCGGGCGGGCGGCCAGGTCGGTGCGGGACTCGGCGACCGGGTCGAACTTCCACTGCTCGGCGGCCTGGCGGCCGAAGCCGTAGACGTTGCCGTCGTTGAGCGAGAACAGGTGCGGGTAGTCGGTGGTGAACGGGGCGTCGACCTTGAACCGGTCCACCGGGGTGTTCGTGGGGAGGTCGGTCTTCTTCACCGGCACCGCGAAGGGCTTGGCGGGGAACCGCTCGACCACCGGGGTCGGGGTGCCGTAACCGAGTTCGGACTGGCCGGACATGATCAGCTGGCGGCCGTCGGCGCCGGTCACCACCGAGGGGTACCAGCGGCCCACCGACATGTCGGGGTTGCGGGTCCAGGTCTCCGTCCACGGGTCGAAGATCAGCGAGAGCTTGGCGCCCGTCCCGCCGTTGCCGCCGAGGTTGCCGCCGAAGACGCCGAGCATGCCGTTGGGCAGGAAGGAGTGGCCGGAGCAGAAGAAGGGCGCCGGGCGCTTCTCGCCGAGGCCGTCCGGCATGTCGACGACCGGCGGGTTGACCTGCTTGAACGCGTCCGGACCGTAGTTCTTCTTCGGGTCCCAGAGGAAGGCCCGGCCGGCGTTCTCCTTGCCGGTGGTCTGGGTGGGTGCCGGTTCCTTCTCCGGGTTGGTCTCGATTCGTTCGAAGGAGAACAGCAGCACCTTTCCGGTCGGCAGCAGCGCGACGTGGTCGCCGAAGTCGGGGGAGTCGAAGTACTGGTTGAAGGCGCCGAAGGTCGCCGGGTCGAAGGCCTTGTTGCGATCGGCCTGGGAGGCGGTCAGCGCGTTGTACCGGTTGGTGCGGGTGGTCTGCGGGTAGTCGCCGATGCCGCGGATGGCGGCGCGCATCCGGGCGTGCTCCTCGGCGTGCTCCTGGCCGAGCGCTGCGACCTCGTCCTCGCGCAGTTCGGCCATCACCCGGGGGGAGTCGACGTGCGGGGTGAGGTCGTCGGCCCCGGGGGCGGCCGGTCCGCCGTGGGCGAGGGCCGGGGCGACGGTGCTCAGCAGGGTGCCCGCGGTCACCGCGAGGACCACGGCGGTGCCCGCCAGTCGGCGGCGGGCCCCGCGCCGCGGCCGGGGGCGTGGTGGGGACAAGGACATGGGACTCCTCGGGAGTTGGGTGTGCCGGGGGGAGGGGGAGGGGTGGCGAATGCGGACGGACGGGCCGTGGGCGGGCGCGGTCCTGCGTTGGTCGCCGACGGTCACAGGAGATCACAGTGCGTGGTGGTTCGCATGCGGGTGCATCCCCCCGGTGACGGCGTCCGGCGGGGGCCGTTGCCCGCCCGGCGCGGGTCACACCACGCCCAGCGCGTAGGCCGCGAAGAGGGCCGCGGCGGCGCCGGCCGCCGCCTTCCCGGCGCGGGAGAAGGACGTCCACGGCCCGTCGAACCGCCGGGTGAACCACCCGATCGCCAGCAGGACGCCCGCGAACAGCGGGAGGAGGGCCAGCCGGGCGGCCACCCAGCCGAGCGAGTCCGGCGCGGTGGTGAGTCCCGGGACGCTGCCCAGCACGGCCGCGCCGGGCACCGCCGCGGCGAGCATCGCACTCTGGTGCCAGCAGAAGATCGTCATCGCCGACAGGTTGACGACGACCACCGGCAGCCACAGCAGCGGACGGCGGGTCAGCACCCGGCCGAGCCGCTCCCGCAGCAGCACCGCGGCGCCGCACTGGACCGCCGCCAGGGCGAGCACCAGCAGGGACGGCGGGTGCGAGTTGGTGCGCTCGGCCCCGGGCACGCCGACCATGCTGGCCGGGTAGTGGAACACCAGCAGCAGGGTGGCGAACAGCGCGCCGCCGCCGAACAGCAGCACCCGGGCGGTCGGCCGCCCGAGCCGGCCCTGCGCCCAGAGCACGCCGAGCTGGTAGCCGAACAGCCAGCCCGGCAGGATGTTCAGCAGCGCGACCCAGGACGGCACCGCCTGCGCCCACGGCCCGTACCGCAGCAGGTCGACGGCGGCGACGGAGGCCACCAGCAGGCCCGCCGACCAGCCGCCCAGCCGGCGTCCGGCGGCCACGCAGAGCGGGGTGAGCGCGGTCAGTCCCAGGTAGACGGCGATGTACCAGAGCGGCTGCACCACCAGCGTCGCGCCGGTGCGCAGGGTGTCGGCGGGGACGCCGAGCGCGGGCAGCAGCGGGACCAGCAGCGCCCAGACCGCCGTGACCCCGAGCACCGGGCGCAGCAGCCGTACGGTCCGGGCGCGCAGCCAGCCGCCGTGGGACTCGCCGCGGGCGCGGGCCCGTTCCAGCGAGCGGACCGAGGAGTGGCCGCCGACCAGGAAGAACACCCCGAGCATCTGGAGCCCCCAGCTGATCGGGGCGAAGAAGCCGAGCGAGGAGAGCGGGCTGGCGTTGTGCAGGGCGCCGTCGGGGGAGCGGGTGAGGCCGCCGAGCATCCAGTGCCCGACCGGTACGGCGAGCAGGGCGAGGGCGCGCAGGCCGTCCAGGGCGCGGTCGCGGCTGGCGGGGGTCCGGGCGTCGACCTGTCGGGCGGCGCGGCGCAGGGCGGTGAGGGGGTGGGCCATGGTGGTGCTCCTTCCGGTGCGGGCGGTCAGGCGCGGCCGAGGGCGACGGCGGCGTAGGCGGCGAGCGAGGCGGTGCCGGGGGCGAAGTAGCCGGTGTGGCCGTGGGATCCGGTGGCGGGCAGCGGGCGGGCGCCGAAGCCTGGGGCGGTCGGGTCGGCGCCGTGGCCGAGGCCGAGCAGCCGGACGTTGGGCACGTCGCCGATCCAGTCGGAGCCGTTGCGGGCGGTGGCCCACAGCGGGACGCGCGGGTCGAGACCGGCGGCCGAGTCGACGCCCATGCCGGGGGAGCCGAGCACCACCAGCCCGGAGGTCCGGTCGGGGGTGGGGCGGGCCAGGCCGCAGACCACCGAGCCGTAGCTGTGGCAGAACACGGTGGCCGGGGCCTGGGGGCGGGTGCTGACGGCGAGTCCGTCGAGCAGCCGGTCGAGGCGGGTGGCGCCGGCCCGGGCGAGGTCCTCGGTGGCGGCGTCGAGGCCGAGTCCGACCGGGGTGGTGTAGCCGGTCCAGGCGATCACGGCGGTCTGCCGGTCGGTGGCCTCGTACAGGGCGCGGGCCATGCCGGCGGGGGTTCCGTACGGATCGGCGGTGCGGTCGAAGTCGAGCAGGTCGATGTCGGAGCCGGGGACGATCACGGCGGTGCGGCGGGCGGCGGCGAGGTCGCCGTACACCTCGGCGACCTGGCCGCGGCCGCGCGGGTCGAAGGCGAGGATCTGCCGTCCGCCGTCCAGCAGGGTGCGGTAGCGCTCGGCGCGGGTGCGGGCGGCCTCGTGGTCCTGCGGGGTGCGGGCCGGGTCGGCGGCGCGGGCGAGTTCCCGGGTGCGTTCGGCGGCGAGGGCCAGGGCGTTGGCGCGGTAGCGGAGGGCGACCGGGGCGCCGTCCAGGTTGCCGACCACCAGTGGGTGCCGGACGGCCAGCGCGTCCTGTGCGGCCGGTGCCAGTGCGGCGAAGAACGCGGCGACCCCGTCCGGGGCGGTGGTGGCCGGGTCGGGCAGGCGCCGGCCGAGCGAGGTGTCGGCCGTCCAGGCGGCGCTGCCGGGCGGCGGGCCGGTGACGGGTGTCTGGGTGTCGGCGGCCCAGCCGCCGGCGCCGAGCACCGCCGCCAGCGCCACCGCGGCGGCCAGTGCCCGCCTGATCCGGAATCCGCGCATGGTCCTTCTCCCCCTCGTTCGTTCGGCTTGCGACGAAGAGGAAGGTAGGAACGCGACGGCCCCGCGGGCGTCACACCGCGGGGCCAACTCCCGGGTGCTACCCGGGTATCAGGGGGATGTCCCCCCTACTGGCCGGGGGTCACCAGGCCGGACTCGTAGGCCAGCACCACCGCCTGGGCGCGGTCGCGCAGGTCGAGCTTGGCGAGGATGCGCCCGATGTGGGTCTTGACGGTCTGTTCGGCGAGCACCAGCTTCGCGGCTATCTCCTGGTTGGAGAGGCCGCGGGCGATCAGCTCCAGCACCTCGGTCTCGCGCGGGGTCAGGCCGTTGAGCCGCACCTTGGGGTCGTGGCGCCTGGCGGGGCGAGTGCGGGCGAAGTCCTCGATCAGCCGGCGGGTCACCGAGGGGGCGAGCAGCGCCTCGCCGGCCGCGACCACCCGGACCGCGGCGATCAGGTCGGCCGGCGGGGCGTCCTTGAGCAGGAAGCCGCTGGCCCCGGCGCGCAGCGCCTCGTAGACGTAGTCGTCCACGTCGAAGGTGGTGAGCATCAGCACCTTGGGCCGGTGCGCGCCCCCGCCTTCCCGTGGACCGGTGGCGGGTTCGAGCAGCCGTCGGGCGGCCTCCAGGCCGTCCATCACGGGCATCCGGACGTCCATCAGCACCACGTCCGGGTGGGTGCGGCCGGCGACCTCCAGGGCCTGGGCGCCGTCCGCGGCGTCGCCCACCACGTCGATGTCGCTCTGGGCGTTCAGCAGGGCGGCGAAGCCCGCAAGCACCATGGCCTGGTCGTCGACGATGATCACGCGGATGGTCATGCGGTGGGCTCCCGGGGGGTGTTGTCGGAGGTGCCGAGGGGCAGGACGGCGGCCACCTTGAAGCCGCCGTCCGGCAGCGGGCCGGTGTCCAGCCTGCCATCGACCAGCCGGACGCGTTCGCGCATTCCGATCAGGCCCTGCCCGGTGCCCTCGACCGAGGCCTCCAGCGACTCGGTGCGCTCCGGCGGCGGCCCGTTGACCACCGTCACCAGCAGCTCGGGGCCGTCCGAGGAGAGCGACACCCAGGTCCGCGCGCCGGGGGCGTGCCGCACCACGTTGGCCAGCGCCTCCTGGACGATCCGGTACGCGGAGAGGCCGACGGCCTGCGGCACCGCCTCCTCCAGGCCGTGGGCCACCGTCAGTTCGGCCGCGACCCCGGCCCGTCCCACCGTCTCGACCAGCTGGGCGAGTTGGCCGACCCCGGGCTGCGGGGCCTTCTCCCCGCCGGAGTCCTCGCTGCGCAGGACGCCGAGCAGCCGGCGCATCTCGGCGAGCGACTCGCGGGCGGTGCCGGCGATCGCGGTGAACTCCTCGGCGGCCCCGGCCGGAACGTCGGGGATCCGGTACGGTGCGCTGGCGGCCTGGACCGCGATGACCGACATGTGGTGGGCCACCACGTCGTGCAACTCCCGGGCGATCCGGGCGCGTTCCTCCAGTAGGGTGCGCCGTTCGCGCTCGACCTCGCTGATGTGCTCCTGCTCGCTGAGCAGCCGGCGGGCCTCGGCGCGTTCCCGCAGGGCTCCGCCGAGCACCAGGACGGCGCCGGTCAGGGCGGTTGCGAGGAGGGCGTTGTCCCCGGTGTAGCGGGAGCCCGCCCCGGCGAGCGACAGGGCGAACCCGGCGCCCGCGGTGACCAGCCAGACCGCGACCAGGGTGCGCCTCGGCTCGCGGAGGGACAGCGGGACCATCAGGAAGAGGTAGCCGACCAGGGCGGTGGGGATCCACGGCCAGGGGCCGCCGGTCCCGCTCCCGGTGGTCAGCACCAGGACGGCGGCCAGCAGGTCGGTGCTGCCGATCATCCACCAGGCGGCCAGCGGCCGGCTCACCGCGAGCAGCAGCGGCGCGGTCTGCGCCACGGCGATGGCGGCGGCGAGCCCTCCGTCGATCCCGTAGTCGTTGGCCATCACGTTGATCCCGCTGGGCAGCAGCGAGGCGATCGCGGCCACCGCGAGGACGTACGGGAGGTGGCGGAGCCACGGCCGGGAGGAGTGGGCCAGCAGCGGGGCGTGGTCGGCGGACGGTCGGACGAGCGTGCCGAGCAGGGCCCGCGCCACGCCGACGGGGCCGGACCGGGTGGACGAGTCGATCATCCGGTCAGACTAGGGGCGCGGCCGGCGCCCGGCGTCCGACCTGGGGGTGGGATCCGGGGTGGTACCCGGGTATGACACGGGCGTTCAGGTGCGCCAGCGGCCGGCCAGGGCGGGGCCGAGCTGGTCGAAGTGGCGCTCGATCAGGGCGATCATGCCCTCCGGGCCGTCGGGTTCGCGGTCGGCCGTCCAGGACAGGTGGGCGGCGCGCAGCACGCTGCCGAAGACGGCGGCGAGCACGGTGGGGCGCAGGTCCTCGCGCGGGTCCAGGCCTTCGCGTTCGGCGAGCACCTGCACCACGATCCGTTCCTGTTCGGTGACCCGGCGCAGGTGGGCGGCGAGCAGGGTGGGCGCGTCCTCGATCATCCGCATGAGTTCGAGGGCGCTGGTGATCGAGCCGGGGCCGGAGGCCTCGGCGTTCCCGAGGTCGCGCCAGGCCTTGACGATCGAGGCGCGCAGGGCTTCCAGCGGGGACTCCTCGGCGGGGCGGTGGCGCAGGCACTCGATGAAGTAGTCCTCGGCCTCGGCCATGACGGCGAGCGCGACCTCGTCCTTGTTGGCGAAGTAGCGGAAGAAGGTGCGCTGGGAGACGTCGACGGCGGAGGCGATCTCGTCGACGGTCGTGCGGGCGAAGCCCTGGCTGAGGAAGAGCATGTGGGCCGCCTGGACCAGGGCGTACCGGGTCTGCTGCTTCTTGCGCTCGCGCAGCCCGGGTGTCCGACCGAGGTCCTCCGGGGTGCCGGTGGGGCGGGGGGCGTGAGCGGCCATGGCGGGGGCCTTCCGGGGCGCTGGTGTGGCGGGTGGGAGGACAACCTTAGCGCTCTGACAAATGGCAGTAATGGCCAGAAGTCACTGTTTGCCGAATGTCAGCAGCTGACATAATCTGCGGCGAGTGGCGCCCGTCGGGCCGGGGCACCTGTGGGGACGGGTGGGCCGGGGCGCCACGACCTCGTTCCGACCGAGCCACGCCCCCGGAGGGCCCAGATGAGCCAGTCCGTCGTCAAGAACTCCGAGGCGGACGCCGCGCCGCCGCCGACGCCACCGTCCGGGGGCGGCCTCAAGGGGCACCCCTGGCTGACCCTGCTGACCGTCGCGGTCGGCGTCATGATGGTGGCGCTGGACGGCACGATCGTCGCCATCGCCAACCCGGTGATCCAGGAGAAGCTGAACGCGGCGCCCTCCGAGATCCAGTGGGTCACCAGCGGCTACCTGCTCGCCCTGGCGGTCTTCCTGATCACCGCCGGCAAGATCGGCGACCGCTTCGGCCACAAGTCCACCTTCCTGGTCGGCGCGGTCGGCTTCGCCGCCACCTCCGCCGCGATCGGCTTCGCGGGCAACATCCGGACCGTGATCGCCTTCCGGGTGCTCCAGGGCCTTTTCGGCGCGCTGCTCCAGCCGGCCGCGCTCGGCCTGCTGCGCGGCGCCTTCCCCGCCGAGAGGCTCAACATGGCCATCGGCATCTGGGGCGGCGTGATCGGCGCCTCCACCGCGGCCGGCCCGATCGTCGGCGGCCTGCTGGTCGAGCACGTCAGCTGGGAGTCGGTGTTCTTCATCAACATCCCGGTCGGTCTGATCGCCCTGGCGCTCGGCCTGTGGATCCTCCAGGACGTGCGGGCCGAGAACGCCGCCAAGTCCTTCGACGTCCCCGGCATCGTGCTGCTGTCCGCGGGGATGTTCGCGCTGGTCTTCGGCATCATCAAGGCCCCCGAGTGGGGCTGGGGCGACGCCCGGACGCTGCTGTTCCTGGGCGGCGCGGTGCTGCTGATGGTGCTCTTCGCGCTCTGGCAGGGCAAGGCACGCGAACCGCTGATCCCGCTGGGCCTGTTCCGCTCGGTGCCGCTGTCGGCGGGCGTCCTGCTGATGGTGCTGATGGCCTTCGCGTTCTTCGGCGCGATCTTCTTCGTGACCTTCTACCTGCAGAACGTGCACGGCATGAAGCCGGTCGAGGCCGGCGTCCACCTGCTGCCGATGACCGGCATGATGATCGTCGGCTCGCCGGTGGCCGGCATCGCGATCGGCAAGCTCGGCCCGCGGATCCCGATCGTGGCGGGCATGCTGATCACCACCACCGCGATGTTCGGCATGTCCACCCTGGACACCGGCTCCGGCAACGGCGTGATGTCGCTCTGGTTCGTCCTGATGGGCCTCGGCATCAGCCCGGTCATGGTCGGCGCCACCGAGGTCATCGTCGGCAACGCCCCGCTGGAGCTGTCCGGTGTGGCCGGCGGCCTTCAGCAGTCCGCGATGCAGGTCGGCGGCAGCCTCGGCACCGCGGTGCTGGGCGCGCTGATGGCCGCCAAGGTCGGCGACGTGCTGCCCGGCAAGTGGGCCGGGGCCGGCCTGCCGCCGGTCGAGGGCCCGCAGGCCGAGGGACTCAAGCAGGCCGCCCAGCTCGGCATCGCCCCGCCGGCCCCGCCCGGCACCCCGCAGCAGGTGGTGGACGCGATGGCCGGCGCCGTCCACGAGTCCTTCGTCAGCGGCATGTCGCTCGCCTTCGCGGTCGCCGCCGTGGTGGCCTTCGGCGCCGCCGTGCTCGGCCTGCTCACCCGGCGCGGCGCCACCGACGCGGGCCCAGCCGTGCACATCTGACGCGCACATCTGACGCGCACCGCGCCGTGCACGTCCGACGCGCGCTTCGCCGTGCACGTCGACGCGCGCCCGTGCACCACGGCCCCGGACTCGGCGGAGTCCGGGGCCGTCGTGGTGCGGAACGCCGAAGGGGCCGGACCTCGCGTGGAGGTCCGGCCCCTTCGGTCACCTACCGGGTGATCAGGCGTCGCCGCCGGCGGCGCCCGGGTCGGCCGCGGTGACGTCCAGCAGCTGGTAGCGGTCGATCGCGTCCTTCAGCGCCGAGCGGTCGACCTTGCCCTGCTTGGCGAGCTCGGTGAGCACCGCCAGGACGACCGACTGCGCGTCGATGTGGAAGAAGCGACGGGCCGCGCCACGGGTGTCGGCGAAGCCGAAGCCGTCGGCGCCCAGCGACTGGTACTGGCCCGGCACCCAGCGGGCGATCTGGTCCGGCACCGCGCGCATCCAGTCGGACACCGCGACGACCGGGCCCTCGGCGCCCTGGAGCTTCCGGGTGACGTACGGCACGCGCTGCTGCTCCTCGGGGTGCAGCAGGTTGAACTCCTCGGCCTCCACCGCGTCGCGGCGCAGTTCGTTCCAGGAGGTCGCGGACCAGACGTCGGCCTTGACGTTCCACTCCTCGGCGAGGATGCGCTGGGCCTCCAGGGCCCACGGCACGGCCACGCCGGAGGCGAGGATCTGGGCCGGGATCTGGCCTGCGGTGCCCGGCGCGTACTTGTGCAGACCCTTGAGGATGCCCTCGACGTCCACGTTCTCGGGCTCGGCCGGCATCTTGATCGGCTCGTTGTACACGGTGAGGTAGTAGAAGACGTCCTCGCCGTTCGGGTGCTCGGCGCTGGAGCCGTACATCCGGCGCAGACCGTCCTGGACGATGTGCGCGATCTCGAAGCCGTACGCCGGGTCGTACGCGACGACGCCCGGGTTGGTCGAGGCCAGCAGGTGCGAGTGGCCGTCGGCGTGCTGCAGGCCCTCACCGGTCAGGGTGGTGCGGCCGGCGGTGGCGCCGAGGACGAAGCCGCGGGCCAGCTGGTCGGCCATCTGCCAGAACTGGTCGCCGGTGCGCTGGAACCCGAACATCGAGTAGAAGACGTACACCGGGATCAGCGGCTCGCCGTGGGTGGCGTAGGCCGAGCCCGCGGCGATCAGCGAGGCGGTGCAGCCCGCCTCGGAGATGCCGTCGTGCAGCATCTGGCCGGTCGGGGACTCCTTGTAGGCGAGGAGGAGGTCCCGGTCGACCGACTCGTAGGTCTGGCCGAGCGGGTTGTAGATCTTCGCCGACGGGAAGAGCGAGTCCATGCCGAAGGTGCGGTACTCGTCCGGCGCGATCGGCACGAAGCGGTTGCCGATGCCCTTGTCCCGCATGAGGTCCTTGAGCAGCCGGACGAACGCCATGGTGGTGGCGATGGTCTGGTTGCCGGAACCCTTCTTGACCGCCTTGTACGCGTCGTCGCCGGGCAGTTCCAGCTTGCGCGGGCGGACCTTGCGGGTCGGCACGTAGCCGCCGAGCTCCTGCCGGCGGTCGTGCATGTACTGGATCTCTTCCGAGTTGCGGCCCGGGTGGAAGTAGGGCGGGTAGCCCTCTTCGAGCTGCTTGTCGGTGATCGGCAGGTGCAGCCGGTCGCGGAAGCGCTTCAGGTCCTCGACCGTCAGCTTCTTCATCTGGTGGGTGGCGTTGCGGCCCTCGAAGTTGGGGCCCAGCGTCCAGCCCTTGACCGTCTGGGCCAGGATGACCGTCGGCTGGCCCTTGTGCTCGCGGGCAGCCTTGAACGCCGCGTAGATCTTCTTGTGGTCGTGGCCGCCGCGACCCAGGTGCTGGATCTGCTGGTCGGTCATGCTCTCGACCATCTTGCGCAGGCGCAGGTCGGAGCCGAAGAAGTGCTCGCGGATGTACTCGCCGGACTCGGTGGCGTAGGTCTGGAACTGGCCGTCCACCGTGGTGTTCAGCTTGTTGACCAGCACGCCGTCGCGGTCCTGCGCGAGCAGCGGGTCCCAGCTGCGGTCCCAGATGAGCTTGATCACGTTCCAGCCGGCGCCCCGGAACTGGGACTCCAGCTCCTGGATGATCTTGCCGTTGCCGCGGACCGGGCCGTCGAGGCGCTGCAGGTTGCAGTTCACCACGAAGGTCAGGTTGTCCAGGCCCTCGCGGGCCGCCAGCGACAGCTGGCCGAGCGACTCGGGCTCGTCCATCTCGCCGTCGCCGAGGAAGGCGTACACCTGCGAGTCGGAGGTGTCCTTGATGCCGCGGTGCTCCAGGTAGCGGTTCATCCGGGCCTGGTAGATCGCGCCGAGCGGGCCGAGGCCCATCGAGACGGTCGGGAACTCCCAGAAGTCCGGCATCAGCCGCGGGTGCGGGTAGCTGGAGAGGCCGTACGGGGCCTTCGACTTCTCCTGGCGGAACGCGTCGAGCTGCTGCTCGGTGAGTCGGTCCAGGAGGAAGGCGCGGGCGTAGATGCCGGGGGAGGCGTGACCCTGGAAGAAGATCTGGTCGCCGGACTCGCCCTCGGCGTCCTTGCCGCGGAAGAAGTAGTTGAAGCCCACGTCGTAGAGCGACGCGGAGGAGGCGAAGGTGGCGATGTGGCCACCGACGCCGATGCCGGGGCGCTGGGCCCGGGAGACCATGACGGCCGCGTTCCACCGGGTCGCGTTGAGGATCCTGCGCTCGATCTCCTCGTTGCCGGGGAAGAACGGCTCGTCCTTGGTGGCGATGGTGTTGACGTAGTCCGTGCTGCGCATCTCGGGCACGGCGACACGCTTCTCGCGGGCGCGCTCGATCAGCCGCAGCATCAGGTAACGGGCACGCTCACGCCCCCGCTCGTCGATGGCCGCATCGAGCGACTCCAGCCATTCCGCGGTCTCCTCGGGATCGAAGTCCGGGACCTGACTCGGAAGGCCGCCAATGATGATCGGGTTGCGATCGGATCCGGAAGCCACGCTGTTCCTTCACTGTCGGTCGAAACTAGAGGTGTGTCGCGCCGCCTCCATCGTGCTACCGCATTCGGAGATCCGTCATCTCTACCGATCGGTAACCGTTCCGCCCGTTGGGCGGTCCGGTCTGGTGGTGCGCGGCGCGGGCGTCTTCGTCCGCTCCGCACACCCCCTGGTGTTACGAAAAGAGGTGGTCCGACCTGGTGTCCCGTCCGCCCGATGGCGGGCGGCCGGGGTGAGGGCCAACAGGAGACTCTACGCCCGCGCATGCGCGGACCCCGAATGCCGTTCGCATCTCGGGCACGCGTACGGCCTGTGGGCCCGGACCACCCGAAGCATCCTTGTCCCATGCAGAGAAGGGCAAATCGGTGTGATTCCCGACACGTCGAACGGCGTGTCCCGGTGCGACACGTCAACCTTTGGAGGGGATCGGGGGTCGGGTACTTGCGCGAACCGCCGCGCCCGTGTGGACTACGGCCACAGCCTCGGCATGGACGCCGAGCCGAATACTGGAGGTTATTCCCGTGAGCGCGACCGCGGACCCCGCGGACAAGTCCAACCCGGCGGCCCGTCTCAACTTCGAGGGTGGCCAGATCGTCCAGGAGCTGGGGTACGACGAAGACACTGACCAGGACCTCCGCGAGGGCATCGAGGAGATCACCGGGACGGATCTCGTCGACGAGGACTACGACGACGTCGCGGACGCCGTCCTGCTGTGGCACCGCGACGACGACGGGGACCTCACCGACGCCCTCGTCGACGCGCTGGAGTACCTCGCCGAGGGCGGCGTCATCTGGCTGCTGACGCCCAAGACCGGGCGGGACGGCCACATCGAGGCCTCGGACATCAACGAGGCGGCCCGTACGTCCGGCCTCTCCCAGACCAGCTCGATCAACATCGTCAAGGACTGGGCGGCCACCAGGCTCGCGACCAAGTCCACGGCGAAGCCGGGCGGCAAGCGCTGAACGGGTCCTGAAGCCCCCGCCGGGCCCCGCCGGAGCCATGCTCCGGCGGGGCCCGGCGCTTTTGCCGGGCCTTCCGGGGGTGCCCCGGTCTCCTGCACCGTCCGCCGGTCTCCGGTGTCTTCCGGCGACCTCCCGGCCGCCTCACGACCCGATCGGCGCAGGCCGTGCCGCGTTCGCTCAGGGCGGAAGCGGGCGGGTGCCCGACGGGCCCGCCTCATCCGTTCGGCCGAACGCGCGTAAGCGGATGCGAGGATGGGGCCCGCTGCGCCCGCCGCGCGGCGCGGTCGCGTCAGAAAGGTCCCGTCCATGGCCATCGAGGTCGGCACCCGGGCTCCGGACTTCGAGCTCAACAACCAGCACGGGGAGTCCGTCCGGCTCGCCGACTTCCGCGGTGAGAAGAACGTCGTCCTGGTCTTCTACCCGTTCGCCTTCACCGGCGTCTGCACCGGCGAGCTGGGCGCGATCCAGCGCGAGCTGGCCGGGCTGCAGAACGACGACGTCCAGGTGCTCGGCCTCTCCTGCGACTCGCAGTTCTCCCAGCGCGTCCTCGCCGACCGCGAGGGCCTGGAGTTCCCGCTGCTCGCCGACTTCTGGCCGCACGGCGGGGTCACCCGGTCGTACGGCGTGCTCGACGAGGAGCGCGGCTGCCCGCTGCGCGGGACCTTCGTGATCGACAAGGCCGGCACGGTGCGCTGGAGCGTCGTCAACGGCCTCCCGGACGCCCGGGACGAGCAGGAGTACCTCAGGGTCCTCGCCGGGCTCTGAGCCCCGCCCCGGCCGTCCGCCGCGAGGCCGGGGCGGGACCGCTGCGGGGCCACGGCGCGGCCGCCGCGGGGCCACGGCCGGCCTGAACCCGGCCGCCCGGGTGCCGGACGGTCGTGTCCGCCCGCATCCGCGCTGCGCACGGGAACCGCGTACTACGCTCGGGCCGTTGGCGGAGTGGGGTGCGGGAGCCGGTGCGTTCCCGGGGCCCCGAACCGCACCACCGGGGGCACCACAGGGCGTGCCTCCCGAATCTTGGAGGACACGTGGGAGTCAGCCTCAGCAAGGGCGGCAACGTCTCGCTCACCAAGGAGGCGCCCGGGCTCACGGCCGTGATCGTCGGCCTGGGCTGGGACGTCCGGACCACCACCGGTGCGGACTTCGACCTGGACGCCAGCGCACTGCTCTGCAACGCCCAGGGCAAGGTCGCCTCGGACGGCAACTTCGTGTTCTTCAACAACCTGAAGAGCCCGGACGGCTCGGTCGAGCACACCGGCGACAACCTCACCGGCGAGGGCGAGGGCGACGACGAGGCGATCAAGGTCAACCTGGCCGGCGTCCCGGCGGACGTGGAGAAGATCGTCTTCCCGGTGTCGATCTACGACGCCGAGAGCCGCAGCCAGAACTTCGGCCAGGTGCGCAACGCCTTCATCCGCGTGGTGAACCAGGCGGACAACACGGAGCTGGCGCGTTACGACCTCTCCGAGGACGCCTCCACCGAGACCGCGATGGTCTTCGGCGAGCTGTACCGCAACGGCGCCGAGTGGAAGTTCCGCGCCATCGGCCAGGGCTACGCCTCCGGCCTGCGCGGCATCGCGCAGGACTTCGGCGTCAACGTCTGAGTCACTCGGCGCCCTGCGGCGCGTTCCAGCCGGGGCGGCCCGGACCCGCGGAGGGTCCGGGCCGCCCCGGCTTCGTCCGGTCGCTGCCGCCACCGCCGCCGTTGCCGCCTTCACGGCTGTCCGGGCGGCAGTTCGGGCGTCGCGCGGGTGGGCGGGTGCCGGCGGGTCGGCGTTCGTCCGACCCGGTCCCGCGGGGGCCCGTCGCGCTGCGAGGATGTGAGTTCAGGAAGTTCAGCCGACCGGAGCCGGTCGGCCGGGGCCGCGGGGGACTACACCTGGAAGGCGCCCCGGGAGAAGCAAGGGAGGAAGAACGTCATGGTGGTCACGCTCGCCAAGGGTGGCAACGTCTCGCTCACCAAGGCCGCGCCGAACCTGACGCAGGTCCAGATCGGCCTCGGCTGGTCCGCCCGTTCGACCACGGGTGCACCGTTCGACCTCGATGCGAGCGCCCTGCTCTGCGGTGGCGGGCGGGTGCTCGGCGACGAGTACTTCGTCTTCTACAACAACCTCAAGAGCCCCGAGGGCTCGGTGGAGCACCAGGGCGACAACCTCACCGGTGGCGACGACACGGGTGACGACGAGGTGGTCCTGGTCAACCTGGACCTCGTCCCGGCGCAGGCGGACAAGGTGGTCTTCGCGGTGTCGATCTACGACGCCGAGCCGCGGCTGCAGAACTTCGGGCAGGTCCGCAACGCCTACATCCGGGTCGTCAACTCGGTCGACGGCCAGGAGATCGCCCGCTACGACCTGTCCGAGGACGCGTCCAGCGAGACTGCGATGATCTTCGGCGAGCTGTACCGCTACGCGGGCGAGTGGAAGTTCCGCGCGGTGGGCCAGGGGTACGCCTCCGGCCTGCGCGGCATCGCGCTCGACTTCGGGGTGAACGTACAGTAAGGGCGGAAATCGGACCATCGCACCCGACCCGATCATGAGAACTGAGGGCAGTGCGGGGGTGACCTGACCGGGCGGGGCCCGGTCAGGGCGTCTCGGGGACGAGGCCGCCCCCGGCACGGCCAGAACCCGAAAGGTAGCCAACTCCCGTGTTCCTCCGCACATTCGGCTGGTCGTTCGCGATCACCGCCATCGGCCTCGCCGCGGCCGGACTGCTCTGGGGAGCCCAAGGCTTCGGCATCGTGCTGATCCTCTCCATCCTGGAGATCTCCCTGTCGTTCGACAACGCGGTGGTCAACGCCACGGTGTTGAAGCGGATGAACCCGTACTGGCAGAAGATCTTCCTGACCGTCGGCGTGCTCATCGCCGTCTTCGGCATGCGCCTGATCTTCCCGCTGCTGGTCGTCGGCCTCACCGCGAAGCTCGACCCGGCGACGGTCATCGACCTGGCGCTGCACTCCGACAAGACCCACGACGGCCTCACCTACGGCCAGTACCTGGAAGCCGCCAACCCGGCCATCGCCGCCTTCGGCGGCGTCTTCCTGCTCATGATCTTCCTGGACTTCGTGTTCGAGGAGAAGGAGCACAACTGGCTGAGCTGGCTGGAGCGCCCGCTGGAGAAGATCGGCAAGCTGGACGCCCTGTCCGTCGTCATCGCCCTGGTCTCGCTGGTGCTGGCCGCCCGCTTCTTCGCCGCCGAGCACGCCGAGACCGTCCTGCTCTCCGGTGTCCTCGGCCTGATCACCTACCTCGCGGTCAACGGCCTCTCCTCGATCTTCGAGTCGGGTCTGGAGGCCGAGGCCGAGCGCGAGGAGGAGGCCGAGAAGGCCGGCAAGTCGGTCGTCCAGGTCGCCGGCAAGGCCGCGTTCTTCCTGTTCCTCTACCTGGAGGTCCTGGACGCGTCGTTCTCCTTCGACGGCGTCGTCGGCGCGTTCGCCATCTCCAGCGACATCTTCCAGATCACCCTGGGCCTCGGCATCGGCGCGATGTACATCCGCTCGCTGACCGTCTTCCTGGTCCGCAAGGGCACCCTGGACGACTACGTCTACCTGGAGCACGGCGCGCACTACGCGATCGGCGCGCTGGCGGCGATCCTGCTGGTCGGGATCAAGTACCACATCCCGGAGATCGTCACCGGCCTGATCGGCGTCGCCTTCATCGGGCTCGCGCTCGGCTCCTCGATCCTGCGCAACCGGCGCGAGGGCGCGGAGGACGAGCCGGAGCTGGTCGGGTCGGGCAAGTAGCCGGCCCGGACACGTAGCCGGACACAGGGTCGGACAAGCGCCGGACACAGCGCCGGACACCGAGCCGGACACAGCGCCGGACACCGAGCCGGACACAGCGCCGGACACCGAGCCGGACACGCGAAACGGCCGCCCCCGGGAAACCCCGGGGGCGGCCGTTTCGCGTCGTGCGGGCGGCCGGGTCAGCCGAGCTGCTGCTCGATCGCGCGCAGCTTGCGCTCCAGCGAGTCCAGCTTCGGCATCGACAGGGTGTCGTCGTCGGCCGTCAGGTCGATGGACGAGCTGCGACGGGACGAACCGAGGGCGTCGGTCGAGGAGGACGTGGAGGACGTGGAGGAGTACGAGGAGGACGAGTACGTCGAGGGGGACGAGTACGAGGAGGAGTACGAGGAGCCGACGGCGGCGCGGGGGCGGCGGCCGGTGTCCAGGGCGGCGGGCTCCAGCGAGGAGGTGGAGGCCTGCGAGGTCGGGGTGGTGGCGTCGGACTCCGCGGCTAGGGCAGGCTCCGTAGCGCTCGGGCCGTCTCCGGCAGCCGTGAGGGCGGGCACCTGGCGGCCACCACGGGCCCGGGCCAGCATGCCGCCGCCCTGGCGGGAGATGGCCTTCAGCTCGGCGCGCTCGCGGCGGTCGGCGGTGCGGGCGCGGGCCTTGGCGTCCAGCTTCGCCTGGCGCTCCTCGCGCACCTCCTCGACCGCCTCGTCCAGGCTGCGGACGTTCTCCAGGAGCATCAGCGACCAGGCCGCGTAGGTCTCGCGCGGGGCGCGCAGCCAGCGGACGATGCGGATCTGCGGCAGCGGGCGGGGGACGAGGCCCTGCTCGCGCAGCGCGGCCTTGCGGGTCTGCTTCAGCGCGCGGTCGAACAGTATCGCCGCCGAGATCGACATGCCGGAGAAGAACTGCGGGGCGCCGGCGTGGCCGAAGCCGCGCGGGGCGTGCACCCAGTTGAACCAGGCCGAGGCGATCGCGAACACCCAGACCAGCAGGCGGGAACCGAGCGCGGCGTCACCGTGGCTGGCCTCGCGGACGGCGAGCACCGAGCAGAACATCGCGGCGCCGTCCAGACCGAACGGGACGAGGTACTCCCAGCCGTCGGCCAGGCCCAGGTTCTCCTTGCCGAAGCCGACCAGGCCGTGGAAGGACAGCGCGGCGGCGACACCGGCACAGCAGAACAGCAGCGTGTACGAGGAGATCCCGTAGATCATCTCCTTGCGGCGGCGGCGCTCCTCGCTGCGCTCCCAGGAGTCGGTGGCCTCGTCCTTCTTCGAGTTCTTGAAACGCAGCGTCGCCATCAGGACGGCGACGAACAGCAGGGCTGCGCCGCCGACGACGGTCCAGACCAGCTGTATGGAGGTCAGGTTCATTGCGGGTCGGGCCTCGGGTTTCCGAAGGGGACAGGTTCACAGTGCGACACAGGCGGTCAGGGCCCGCCGTGCGGGCACTGCCTGACGGTTCGTTCGTCGCCGCACGGTGTGCCCACCGCGCCCGCGCAGGGGCGGACGGGACACCTGTGCGGCTAGACGATATCGCGTCCGAAGGGGCGGCATGTTACGGGAGGGCGGCTGGCTGGGGCCAATCGACCCACCGGTTCGCCCGGGGTTCGTCCGTGGTTCGCCTGGTGGTCCGGCAGGTGGCGCCCGGTCGTGCAGCTGTTCGTGCGGCCGTTCGTGTGCCCGCCGGCGTGCGCGCCGGCGCGTGCGGTGGTCGGCCCGTCGGTGGCGGGTGGGTGGCCGGACGGGGTAGGGGAGGGGGCGGACGGGGTATCCGTCGGCCGGGCCGATGCCCGATCATTGGTCGGCGGACCGTCAGATCGCCTGGCGGGAGCAGGGGGAGAGGACGGGATGGTCTCGATCTGGGAGTACCTGCGCGGGGACCGGAGCTACACCTTCGACAACCCGGGCGGTCAGCACAAGGTCATACTCACCAAGTCGGCCCCGCAGCACGCGATCACCGGGTCGGCCGCCACCACCGGCTACCTCTACGTCAACCTGCACTGGTCGATGCGGGCCGGCGCCGGTCGGCCGAGCACCCGGGACACGATCAAGCGGTTCTTCAGCCCGCGGATCCTCAGCCCGCTGGAGCCGGACTCGCCGCAGAGCAGCGAGACGATGAACGTCGACCTCGACCTGGCCTGCATGTACGAACTCTCCGACGGCTCCACGGGTGTGGTGCAGCCGCTCGGCGGCCTCTTCGGCGACCTCCAGAACGCGCCGTACGTCAAGCTCAGCGGCGACGACCAGTACGGGGCGCCGTCGGGCGAGACGATGTACGTCAACCTGGAGAAGAAGGACAAGTTCAAGCGGCTGTTGATCTTCGTCTACATCTACGACGGCACGCCGGCCTTCGAGCAGTCGCAGGCGGTGGTGACGATCGTGCCGCAGACCGGCCCGCGGATCGAGATCAAGCTGGAGGAGCGGGCCCGGGCGGCGCGCTCCTGCGCGGTGGTGCTGATCGAGAACGCCGGGGACAACCAGCTCACGGTGCGCCGCGAGGTGCGGTACGTCAACGGGTTCCAGTCGGACATCGACCGGCTGTACGGCTTCGGGATGCAGTGGCAGCGCGGCTACAAGAACCAGCCGGGCGGCGACTGACGGGCGGCGCCGGAGCGGGGTTCCTGTCGGTCCGGTCGGGGGTTGCTGTCGGCCGGGGCGGCGGCTGCCGGGCCGGGGAGGCTGCGGTCCGGGGCGGGGCCGCCGCCATCCGGCGGCCGCCACCCCGGGTGGGCGTCAGCGGGGCTGGAACTGCGGGCCCTGCGGCGGCAGCGCGAACTCCTCGCCGGTGGGCGCCGGGGGCTGCGCGTTCGTCGGCTGGGCCGTCGGCGGCTGCGGCGGGACGGGCGGCTGCTGGCCGGTGCCCGGCTGCGGGTAGCCGTAGCTGCCCGGGTGCGGCTGCGGCGGGACGGGCTGGGTCGGCTGGGGGTAGCCGTACCCGGTGCCCGGCTGCTGCTGGTACGGCTGCGTGGCCTGCGGGTAGCCGTAGCCGGTCCCGGGCTGCTGCTGCGGGTAGCCGTACCCCGTGCCGGGCTGCTGCTGGGGGTAGCCGTAGCCGGTACCGGGCCGGTGGCCCGGCGGCGGGGTGGGCGGGGCGGCCGGCGGGGGCGGCAGGGTCGGCGGGGCGGTGGGCGGCGGCGGGGTCGTCGGTGCGGCGGGGGCGGCCGTCGGCGCGCCCGCGGTGGCCCCGACCGGGGTCGGGGCGGCGGCCGGGGGCGGGGTCAGCGGGACGGCCGGGGCCAGGGTGAAGGTGCCCGGCTCGGCGGCGGTCGAGCGCGGGTCCGGGAGCGGTGTGCTGCGCGGGTCCACCGCACCGGTCGGGGAGGCGGTGGAGGCGGGCGCCGGGGCCGGCACCTGGTCGGGCGCCGCGCCCGCGGCCTCGTCCTCGACGGTGATGCCGAAGTCGGTGGCCAGGCCGATCAGCCCGGAGGTGTAGCCCTGGCCGATCGCCCGGAACTTCCAGGACCCGGAGCGCCGGTACAGCTCGCCCGCGACCAGCGCGGTCACGCTCTCGGCGTCGCTGATCTCGAACTCGGCCAGCGCGGGCGCGCCGTCACCGGCCGCGGCGTCGAACAGCAGCAGTCGCAGCGCCGGCACCGCGCGGAAGGGCCCGCCCTCGGAGGAGCCGGCCAGCACCACGCGGTCCACGTCGGCGGGCAGCTTGGCGAGTTCGACCTCGATCGTGTCGATGATCTCGGCGCCGCCGGAGGTCTGCTGCTTGGGCAGGTGGCGGACCAGGCCGGACGGGTGGCGCGGCTGGTTGTAGAAGACGAAGTCGGCGTCCGAACGGACCTTGCCGGTGGCGCCGAGCAGCAGCGCGGACGCGTCCACGTCCGGCGCACCGGGCGCGGCGCTCCAGCGCAGCACGGCGCGGACCGCCGCCGCCGGCAGTGCGATGTTGGCGCCCTTGGCCATCACGTGCGTCATAGCGGACCATCCTGCCCGTTCGCCACCCCTTCGGACAACGTGACCGGACCGGTTCGCGCCGGGGCGGACTTTGCCAAGACTTGCGCTTCCCGGGGTTTGCCGTCGCCCGGCCCGTGATCGTCCAAGTGGACCGGGATGTTCCGGGAGTTCAGTGCCGGGGAACCGGGAGCGGCCGGATCCCGTCCGTACGATGGGCGGTCTGAAGGCCCCCGGGGGTTCGACGGAGGGGCGTCCACCGGCGGCGCGTCCGGGGAACCACGGCGCCCGGTCGGCCGGTTGACCAGGGTGTCGGCCGGTCGGCGTGCTGTCCTGCGGTCGACGAGGCCGTCGGCGGCCGCCGAGGACGCCGTCCGGCGGCAGGGGCAGCGTCGGCAGGGGGCCGGAGGCCCGTCCACTTCCTGGAGGAGAGCACCTTGCGCCATTTCGGCCACCTCGCCGAGGACGTACGCGGCCGGCTCTTCCTGGAGCAGCCGCGCACGTTCACCGCGCAGAGCGAGCCCGGGGTGCTCGCCACCGCGCTCGGCGGCACCCTCTACAGCCCCGCCACCAGGCCCGCACTGGCCGCCGACATCCGCAAGCAGGCGGCTCGGGGCGTGGTGTCGATGGTGCTCTGCCTGGAGGACGCGATCGCCGACCACGAGGTGGACGCCGGGGAGCGGAACCTGGTCGAGCAGCTGAATGACCTGGTCAAGGATTTCACCGACTGCGCACAAAGTCATCCACTGCTCTTCATCAGAGTCCGTTCCGCCGCTCAGATTCCCGACCTGGCCGAGCGGCTCGGTCCGGGCGTCGAGCTGCTCAGCGGGTTCGTCCTGCCCAAGTTCACCCCGGAGAACGGCGCCGAGTACCTGGCCGCGCTCGCCGCCGCCGAGGCCGCCACCGGGCGGCGGCTGTTCGCCATGCCCGTCCTGGAATCGCCCGAGCTGGCCCACCTGGAGACCCGGCGCGAACAGCTCTTCGGCATCGCCGAACTGCTCGCCGGGTACCGGGAGCGGGTGCTCGCCGTCCGCCTCGGCGTCACCGACCTCTGCTCGGCGTACGGCCTGCGGCGCTCGCCCGACCTCACCGCTTACGACGTCGCGCTGGTCGCGGCGGTGATCGGGGACGTCGTCAACGTGCTCGGCCGGGCGGACGGCACGGGGCACACCGTCACCGGTCCGGTCTGGGAGTACTTCCCGGTGCAGGAGCGGATGTTCAAGCCGCAGCTGCGCCGCACCCCGTTCACCGAGGCCTCGTTCGGCACCGACGCCGTCGGGGCGGGCCGGGCCAGCGGCGAGGAGGTCCGCCGGCGGATCATCGAACACGACCTGGACGGGCTGATCCGGGAGGTCGAACTCGACCGGGCCAACGGCCTGCTCGGCAAGACCTGCATCCACCCCAGTCACGTGCCCGCCGTGCACGCCCTCTCCGTGGTCACCCACGAGGAGTACTGCGACGCCCGTGACATCCTCCGCCAGGAGCAGGACGGCGGCGGGGTGCTGCGTTCGGCGTACACCAACAAGATGAACGAGGCCCGGCCGCACCGGGCCTGGGCGGAGCGGATACTGCTGCGGGCGGAGGTGTTCGGCGTGGCCCGTGAGGACGTCAGCTTCGCGGAGCTGCTCTCGGCCTGCCTGTGCGCCTGAGGCCGGGACCGGGGCGTCCGCGCCGTGCGTGCGGCCGGGCCGGGTCGCTCCTGCTGTTCGTGCGGCCGAGGCCGGGGCGTTCCCGCTGTTCGTGCGGCCGAGGCCGGGGCGTTCCCTCCGGTTCCGGAACGGCGGGTAGGACGGTATCCGTACGGTCGGGTAGGACGGTTCCCGTACGGTCGGCAGGACGGTCCCGTACCCCGGAGCGGACCCGACGAGCCGGACATGACCATCGCACCATCGCACCACCGAAGGCAGGACCACCAGTGACAGCAACACCCCAGACGTGGACCGGCCGTTGGGTCGCCGACCGGGCCGGGATCGTGCTGACCGGCTCCGAGCGCCTCCCCGAACTCGTCGGGCTGGCCCTCCGGGAGAACCGCAAGCGCGCCCACCTGCTCGTCTCCAACGTGCTCGGCAAGCACGTGCCGCAGCGCCCCTCGGTGGTCCACGGCGCCGGGCTCGAACTCGGCCGCCGGGTCCGCGGACTGCTCGGCGAGGAAATGGCCGCGCGGGCCGTCGTCCTCGGCTACGCGGAGACCGCCACCGGCCTCGGCCACAGCGTCGCCGACGGCCTCGACGCCCCCTACCTGCACTCCACCCGCCGCCCGGTGCCCGGAATCCCGCCGCTCGGCGGCTTCGAGGAGGAGCACTCGCACGCCACCTCGCACCTGCTGCTCCCGGCCGACCCCGAACTCTTCGCCGGCGACGGGCCGCTGGTGCTGGTGGACGACGAGTTCTCGACCGGCCGGACGATCCTGAACACGATCCGCGAACTGCACGCCCGGCACCCGCGCGACCACTACGTCGTGGTCGCGCTGGTCGACCTGCGCTCGGCCGACGACCGGGACCGGCTGACCGACGCCGCCGCCGAACTCGGCGTCCGGCTCGACCTGGTCGCCACCGCGAGCGGCGGCGTCGAGCTGCCCGCGGACGTGCTGGAGCGGGCCGAACGGCTGATCGCGGAGGCGGCGGCCGAGCTGCCTCCGGCGGCCGGTGCGGCCGGTGCGGCTGGTGCGGCTGGTGCGGCCGGTGCGACTGGTGCGACTGATGTGGCCGGCGTCGGTTCGGCTGGTGCGCCCGGTTCGGCCGATGTGACAGATGTGACAGATGTGACCGATGTGGCCGATGCGCCTGATGCGGCCGAGCCCGCGCCGCTGGCCCGGGTCGAGCTGGACTGGCCCGCGGGCCTCCCGGACGGCGGCCGGCACGGCTTCACCGCCCGCGACCGCGCCCGGCTGGACGCCGCCCTGCCCCGGCTCGCCGGGCAGCTGGCCGACGCCCTGCCCGCCGAGGCGCAGCGGGTGCTGGTGCTCGGTTTCGAGGAGCTGATGTACACACCGCTGCGCCTGGCCGACGCCCTGGCCGAGCGGCTCGGCGGCGACCGCGTCCGCTACTCCACCACCACCCGCTCGCCCGTCCTGGCGGTCGACGACCCCGGCTACGCCATCCGCACCCGGCTGGCCTTCCCCGCCCACGACGACCCGCAGGACGACGCCCCGCGCGAGCGCTACGCGTACAACGTCGCTCCCGGCAGCGACCCGGCGCGGCGCTTCGACGCCGTCGTGCTGGTGGTCGACGACGTCGCCGACACCCCGGCGCTGCACCGGGGCGAGCGGGCGCTGCTCGGCCAGCTGCGGCAGGTCACCGACCGGGTGGTGCTCGCGGTGCTGCCCTCGCACCGGCCGGTGGGCGGGGCTCCGGTGGGCGCGGAGCCGGTGACCGGGGCCGCGGCGGTCGCGGCGCCGACGCTTGTGCCGGCGCCGCTGTCCTCGTCGCTGCTGCCGACCCCGTTGTACGGGCCGGCGTTCTCCTCGTACCGGGCCGAGGAGGTGGCGTGGCTGCTCACGGACCTCTCCGGGGTCGCCCTGGAAGCCCCCACCGAGGAGCGCGAGGAGGCCGTCCAGAACGGCGGCGCGCACTACGCCGAGTCGCTGCCGGTCGAGTACCAGCCCAGCCCCGGGTACCAGGAGCTGTTCCACCAGGCGCTGCACGGCTCCGCCCGCCGGATCGCGCTCGCCGTCGGCACCGTCGCCGAGACGCTCCTGCGCGAACGCGGCCCCGGGCTGGTGCTCGCCTCGCTCGCCCGGGCCGGCACGCCCGTCGGCATCCTGATCCGCCGCTGGCTGGCCTTCGCCCATGAGCTGTCCGTACCGCACTACGCCGTCTCGATCGTGCGCGGCCGCGGCATCGACCCCGTCGCGCTGCGGTACCTGGCCGCCCACCACCGCTCCGAGGACGTGGTGTTCGTGGACGGCTGGACGGGCAAGGGCGCGATCACCCGCGAGCTCGCCGACGCGCTGGTCGGCACCGGCTTCGACCCGGACCTCGCGGTGCTCGCCGACCCGGGCCGCTGCGTGCGCACCTACGGCACCCGGGACGACTTCCTGATCCCGTCCGCCTGCCTCAACTCCACGGTGTCCGGGCTGGTTTCGCGCACCGTCCTGCGGGCCGGCCTGATCGGCCCGAACGACTTCCACGGCGCCAAGCACTACGCCGAGCTGGCCGGCAGCGACGTCTCCGCGGCCTTCCTGGACGCCGTGGCCGCGTGCTTCGGGGAGGTGCGCGCGGAGGTGGTCGAGGGTGCGGACCGGCTGTCCGACGACCCCGACCGGGCGCCCGACTGGGCCGGCTGGGCCGCCGTCGAGCGGATCAGCGCCGACTACGGCATCGACAACGTCAACCTGGTCAAGCCCGGTGTCGGCGAGACCACCCGGGTGCTGCTGCGCCGCGTCCCCTGGCGGATCCTCGCCCGCCGCGGGGCCGGCGCGGACCTGGACCACGTCCGGCTGCTCGCCGCCCAGCGCGGCGTCGAGGTCGAGGAGGTGGACGACCTGCCGTACACCTGCGTCGGCCTGATCCACCCCCGCTACAGCCGCGGGGCGACCGGGGCCGACGGACGGTCCGCCGGTTCGGGTTCGGACCCGGCCGCCGGCTCGGGGTCGACTGCCGGTTCGGGTTCGGGTTCGGGTTCGGGTTCGGGTTCGGACCCGGTCTCCGGCTCTGTTTCACATGCTGTTCCGGGCCCGGCTGCGGGCTCGGTTTCGGGGAGGGAATCCTGATGGGTGTTCTGGTGGCCAGCGACCTCGACCGGACGCTGATCTACTCCGACCGGGCGCTCGCCCTGGACGTCCCCGACCGGCTCGCGCCACGGCTGCTCTGCGTCGAGACGTACCAGGGCCGACCGCTGTCCTACATGACCGAAGAGGCCGCCGGACTGCTCGCCGAACTCGCCCGCCAGGCCCGCTTCGTCCCCTCCACCACCCGGACGCCGGAGCAGTACGCACGGGTCAACCTGCCCGGCCCGACGCCGGGTTGGATACCCGAGTACGCGATCTGCGCCAACGGCGGGCAGCTGCTGGTGGACGGCGTGCCGGACGGCGACTGGCGTGCCGAGATCACCGCGCGGATCGCCGCCGGCTCGGCCCCGCTGGAGGAGGTGTCCCGGCGGCTCGCGCTGTGCGCCGACCCGGAGTGGACGCACAAGCGGCGCGTCGCCGACGAGCTGTTCGCCTACCTCGTGGTCGAGCGCGCCGCGCTGCCGACCGGCTGGCTGGAGGAGCTGACCGGCTGGTGCGCCGAGCGCGGCTGGGCGGTCTCGCTGCAGGGCCGCAAGGTGTACGCCGTCCCGGCGCCGCTCACCAAGAGCGCGGCCCTCGCCGAGGTCGTACGGCGCAGTGGCGCGACCACCGTGCTCGCGGCCGGGGACTCGCTGCTCGACGCGGACCTGCTGCTCGCGGCGGACGCGGCGTGGCGGCCGGGGCACGGCGAACTCGCGGACAGCGGCTGGACGGCCCCCGGCGTCACCGCCCTGGAGGAGGTGGGGGTGACGGCGGGGGAGGAGATCGTCCGCCGGTTCCTGGCGGGGGCCACGGCGGGGTAGTCCGCGCGGGGGTGGTCCGCGCCGGGAGCCCGTCGGGCCGGCTCGGGGTCGCCTTCTCGGACCGGCGTCGCGTTTTCGGGCCGGCGTCGCTCGGGGTGGCTTCTCGGTCAGCCCCCGCAGCAGCCGCCGCCGCAACAGCCGCCGCCCCCACCTCCGGCGGAGGGGGCCGGTCGGCCGGCGGCCGCGCCGGTGACGGCGACGGCGGACAGCAGCTTCACGGTGTCCTCGTGGCCCTGCGGGCAGACGGCGGGGTCGTTGGCCTGCGCCATCGGACGGCGGAGTTCGAAGGTGGCGCCGCAGGAGCGGCAGCGGAAGTCGTAGCGTGGCATACCCGGCAGGGTACCGAGCCGACCCGCTCGGCACCCGCCCTTCTCCCGCCGCTCTCGGGCCGGTTGCCGTTTGCCGTTCTGCTGCCGTCCGCCGCTCGTCGTCCGCCGCTCGTCGTCCGCCGCTCGCGGTCCGCCGCCCGTCCTCGACTAGCGGTGTCCGCCCAGGTCGCCGCGGATCAGCCCGATCACCCGTGCCGCCGTCTCCCGCACCGCCGCCAGCTCGGTGAGGAAGGCCCAGTAGTCGGGGTGCCGGCCGGCCGCCTCCAGCACGGCCACCGCGCGGTCGAGCCGGGCCACCGCCTCGTCCAGCGGAGTGGCGTGCCGCGGGTCCGGGGCGTTGCGCCCGGCCATCGCCAGCCGTTGGGCGTCCCGGATGGCGAAGCGGGCACGCTCGATCTCCCGGCTGGGGTCGTGCTGCACCTCGTTCAGCTGCCGGAGCCGGTCGTTCACCGCGACCACCGAGCCGTCCGCGGTGTCCAACAGCGCGCGGACCGTCCCGATCGCGGCGGTGGCGTCCGCCCAGCGCTGCTCGTCCCGGGCGCGGGCGGCCTCGCCGAGCTTGCCCTCGGCGGCGCGCCCGGTCTCGGCGACCTGCTCCGGGACCCGCTGCAGGTCCTGCCAGCACGCGGTGCTGAACCGGCGGCGCAGCTCGCTCAGGGCGGGCTCGACCGTCGCGGCCTTGGTCTCCAGCGCCTGGATCCGGGTCCGCAGGCTCGCCACCCGCCGATCGATCTCCCGCGCACGCTCCGGCAGTTGCGCGGCATCGGCGGCGATCGCCCCGGCGCGCTGCTTCACCTCGTCCGCACGCTGCAGCGTCCCGGCGACCCCGTGCCGGGCCGGGCCCTCGTTCAGCCGCCCCAGTTCCGGCGCCAGTTCGGCCAGCCGGGCCGCCAGGTCGTCCGCCCGCAGGCCGGCGCCGCGCACCGCGTCCAGCGCGTCGGAAGCCGTGAGCAGCGCCCGCTTGGCCTGCTCGACAGCCGGGGTGACCCGCATCAGCTGCTGCTCGGCGTGCTCGACGGTCGGCTGCAGTCGGCGCAGGAAGTCGTTCAGCTCGGCGCGGGCGGAGCCCAGCTGCCCCTTCACGTCCTCCAGCCGGCGCTTGGCCTGCGCGGCGGTGCCCGCGTCCAGGGTCTCGCTGTCCAGGTTGTGGGCGTCGAGGGCGCCCAGGTAGTTCACGGTGACCTGCTCGACCCGGCCGGAGATCGCCGCCAGATCGGCCAGCGCACGCTGCGCCGTCGCCCCGTCCTCGGCCGCGCGGACCGTCTCCACCGCGAGCTGCACCTCGCGCTGGGTCTCCTCCAGCTCGTAGAACGCCTCCTGCGCCGCGGCCCGGGCCTCCCTGGCCTCCGCCCGTACGCCCTCGCCGCCGCCGCGCCGACCCCACCAACCGCCGGTCCCGGCCGACGCCAGCCCCACCGCGCCCAGCGCACCCGCCAGTACCACGGGCAGCACCAGCGCGTCCGTCAGCGCACTCCCCGCCCGACGCCGCCCCCGCCCGCTCCCGCCGGCACCCGTCACTGCGCGCTCCCTGCTCCGACCCGCTGATCCGGCCCCCATTCTCCCCGATCACCCCACCGGCCCGTCACCCCCTCCCACCCCTCCCGCCCCGGCCTCCCCCTCCCCACCCCGCCCGCGCCCCACCCGGCCACCTGGCCCACACCACCCCCCGGGACCAGGTACCCTAGGCACTCGTCGTGCGCCCACCCGGCCACGCACGGGGGCGCGTAGCTCAGTGGTAGAGCGCTGCTCTTACAAAGCAGATGTCGGCGGTTCGAAACCGTCCGCGCCCACCAGCCAAAATGCCCCGGACCGATCATGGTCCGGGGCATTTGACATCTCAGACTGACATCAGTGGCGGCGCTTGAGCAGCCGGTCCATGTTGCCGAGCGCCTCCCGTTGGGTGTCCTGCGTGACGTGGGTGTAGACGTTCATCGTCAGCCCGATCTGGCTGTGGCCGAGGATCTCCATCACCACCCGCGGCGGCACCCCGCAGGCGACGAGCAGCGTCGCGCACCCGTGCCGGGTATCGTGCAGCCGGATCGCCGGGACCTCGGCGGCCTTGGATACCCGGACGAACGAGCGGTAGAGGTTGGTCGGCTCGATCGGCCGGCCGGTCCGGGTGGTGAAGATGTACCCGGTCTCCTCCCACTTCTCTCCGGCCGCGCGCCGGGCCTCGTCCTGCCGCATCCGGTGCCAGCGAAGTGCCGCCACGCAGATCCGGGGGAGCGGCACCGGCCGGCGCTTCCCGCTCTTCGTGGTGTCCGCGTACAGCTCGCCGCGGACCCGCTGCACCTGCTCGCGGACAACCAGGACCCGGTGGTCGAGGTCGACCTCCGACCAGCGGAGCCCGACGATCTCACCTCGCCGCATGCCGAGCGCGATGGCCAGCACGAAGGCGGCGTAGAGCGGGTCGGTCCGGCTGGCCGAGAGGAAGGTGAGCGTCTGGTCGAGCGTCCACGGCTTGATCTCACGGCTCGTCACCCGGGGCGGAGGAACCAGCATCGCGACGTTCCGCACGATCAGCTCGTCCCGGCACGCGGCGCTCAGCGCCGACCGGAGCACCCGGTGCGACTCCTTCGCGGTGGCGGCGCTGGACTGCTGGGTGACCTTCGCCAGGAACGTCCGCACATCGCGCGGGCTCAGCGACTCCAGCCCCTTGGAGCCGAGCAGCGGGACCAGGTAGAGGCGCACGTGCGTCTCGTACTTGGCCTGCGTGGTCTTCTTCCTCTGGGGCTTAATGAAGTGCTCCAGCCAGTACGGCAGCCACTCGGCGAGCTGAGCTGACCGGGTCGGGGTAACGATGCCCTGCTTGGCCCGCTCCACCAGCTCCTTGCGCTTGCTGTCGCACTCGTCCCAGGTCGCCCCGTAGGCGAACTTGCGAGCCCACGTGCCGTCGGGCTGCGGGACGTAGACGGCGGCGTGGTAGCGGCCGTCCTTGCGTTTGGTCACGGTGCCGGCGCCGTTGGGGTTTCGCTTGGTCATTGGGCGTTCTCTTCCTTCTTGGTGCGCAGGTAGTCGTGCAGGGCGGTGACGGGGATGCGGCGGAGACGGCCCTCCGTGAAGCTTTCGAGCTTCTTGGTGCGGATGAGGTCGTAGACCTTGCTGCGGCTCATGCGCAGGGCCGTCATGACTTCGGGGACTTCCAGGACGAGCGGCGGGATGGTGGTCACGTGCGCTCCCAGGGCGGTGGCGGGGGCTTCTCGTGGTGCGTGGTTGTCCTAGGTGGGGATTTCTGCGTCACCGCGTCACCAGCGTCACGCAAGCCTCTGACCTGCAGTTTTGCGTGACGCAGTGCTTGGGGCTGCGTCACCGCTGCGCCATGGGCTGCGTCACCGGGTGACGCAGGTGACGCAGCGGTGACGCAGAGCGCGCCGTCTGCGTCACGGCCTCCGATGCAGGTCAGGGGCCGTTTTCCGGGCCTGGTGACGCAGGTGACGCAGCGTTCTCCCACTTAGGACGAAAAGGGGCTGTTTGCTTGTGGTTCGGTGCGCCTCAGGGCGTGGAGAAGGAGCCGCACCGCCGGGGCCGACGTCGCCGAACAGCAAGAGGAGCACCCGGGCGCTGGTGCTCTTCTTGCTTGTTCGTGCGGCGGCTCAGACGAGCCGGGGCTGTTCGTGCGGGGGCGGGACGGCCGGGCGGGCCATTTCGAGGTAGCGGCCCTCATGTGCGCGGCCACTGTCGATGAGGACGCCCCGGGCTGCGAGCGTCGGCTGAAGGCGCTTGAGGCGGTCGGAGAGGACTTTGCCGGTGGTCGGCCACCCCTTCGGCAGGGAGCGGAGTTCGTCGCCGCTGTAGAGGCGCCCGAGACAGGCCAACCACTCGGTGGACGTCATTCGCTGCGCGGTGCCGGGCTCGATGGTCTCGGCGTGCTTGAGGACCGTCTGGGCCAACAGGTCGCCTTCGATGACGTCGTCGTTCAGGTCGTCCAGGCTGGCCCGGTATGCGGCGAGCGCCCCGAAGCTGGTGGCGGCGTCGAGCTGGGCGCAGAGGTGGGCGAAGTCGGCCATGCGCAGGTCGGTGGGGGTTTCCGCCTCGGCCGCGCGGACCTTAACCGTGAGGTCGAGCAGGGACCCGAGCACGATGGGCAGCACGTCGGCGTACTCGGTCCACAGTTCCGCCTCGGTGCGGCGGACGCGGGGCCGTTCCAACCGCAGCGGCAGGAGGCGTTCGGCGAGGTCGGGCCGGATGACGCCGACGTCGATGCCGGTCAGGAGCAGGGGCCGGCGGTAGGCGGAGCGGTGCACGTCTCCGTCGGTGAACAGGGCGCGCTTGACGGATTCGGCGCCGGTGACGATGCAGCACATGGCGTCGGACAGGTCGGGGGTCATGTGGGACAGGTTGTCGAGGGCTGTGACCCATCCGGCCGCGACGGCGGCGATCAGGTTCTCCTCGTCCTTCGGGGCCCGGCGCAGGTCACCGCTCATGCCCTCGATGATGCGCACGAGCATCCGCCCGCCCGTGGACTTGCCCGCGCCCTGCGGGCCGGTGAGGAACGGCGCGGGGACGGGCACGCCCGGCGAGAGGCAGCCGATCAGCCACGCGAGGGCCAGGCACTCGGTGGCGGCGTTGGCGAAGTTCGTCAGCCTGAGCAGCAGGTCGATGCCCTTGCCGTTGGTGTCCTTGACGGGCAGCGGCAGTTCCCCGGTGAGCTGGGTGCGCTTCCAGCAGACCTCACGCGGGTCCGGGGTGAGGATGTCCCAGCCGGTGGGGTGGATGCGCACGGACTTCCCGTCGGCGCGGCCCAGGTCGAGCCACGTGGCCCCGTCGAACCCGGGGGCGACACGGATGTGGACGGGCTGCACGTCCTCGGACAGGGCGAGTGCTTCGATCAAGTCCAGTGCCTCCTTGAGTGCGGTTCCGTTGAACAGGCCGATCCCGTCCCGGTACAGGCCGACCATGAGTTCCTGGCGGTGGCTGCCGGTCGTGCCCTGCGAGCGGATCGGGCGCGCGACCGGGTGGCCGGTCTTCTGGGCGTAGACGGTGCCGTCGGCGGTGCGGAAGTACCGGAAGTACGTCTGCGCGTAGTCGGCGATGATCTCGCGCGCGGGGTTCTTCTCGTCCTCGGCCACGGCTACATCCCCAACTTCGTCAGGGCGTTGGTCCACGCGTCGGCGCAGTGCCGGGGCGACTCGCCCCGGGCCTGCGCGGCGGCGAACAGCCGCTCCGTGTGGGCGGGGGTGAGGCAGCCGCATCGGCCGTGCGTGGCGAGCACGGCGAGGAACGTCGTGAACACCGTGTTGTGCACGGCGCCGGCGGCTTCGGTGATGCGCTGCTCGGCCATGGCGATGCCCCGGGCGAGGTAGGTCGGGGTGCGGTGGGGGCAGGTCCCGCCGCGGGCCGATGCGGGCACCGTGACGGCCGCCGGCTGAGCCGGGGCGGGCGTCTTCACGATGAGGTCCCGGACGGCGTCGGGCAGGGGCGTCATGGTGCCGGTGCCGGGGCCGAGCCACCGGGCGTACGCCATGGTCGACTTGATGTCCACGTCGGGCCTGACGCGGTTGGCGGAGGGCATGGAACCCCGGTAGATCCAGTGCTCGCCGCGGGTGGTGGCCACGGTGCGGGTGGCGGGCAGGTGGTCGTGCGCCCACGTGATGGCCTGCGCGTTGTCGAGGTCGACGACGGTCAGGCCTGCGCCGCCGGGGTGGTAGGCCACGGCCGCCGCCTCGCGCCACGCCCGTGCCCACTCGGGCGAGTTGATGACGTCGGGGTCGGTGGTGGCGGCGGCCCAGCCGTGGCACGGCAGGGGGCACTCGCAGGGGCCGGGGGTCTTCATGTTCGGCCGGCCGCCGCACGCGTTGTCGGCGCAGGTGCGGCAGTTGCCGAACGGCACCTTCCCGGCGCGCAGCGGCAGCACGGGCACGCCGCGAGGGGCCAGGGAGAGCGCGGTGAGCAGGTGCTCTCCCCGGATGTGGGTCGGGTGGGTCATGCTGGATTCCTCCAGTTCTCTGCTGGGTTGGCGGCGGCCCCGGTTCTTGGCGGAAGGGGGCCGCCGCTGTCGTTTGCCGTGTCCCCGGTGCGACCCGTGCGTGTCAGCGCGGGCGGAAGGCGTTCTTGTGGGCCATGACGACGGCCATGCGCTGGCGGGCGCGTTCGTCGGCGGGGATCGCCTGGACCTGGTCCAGTGCCTCGCGGATGGGCTGGGCCTGCTCCGGGGGGAGCGTGTCGAGCACGGAGGCGAGAAGGCGTGCGAGCTGAGCGATTCGCTGTTCGGGGGTGGTGTCCGGCATCGGGCTTCTCCTCGTGGATGCGGGCGCCGGTCTGTCCGGCCCGCACACCTCCGCACCCCGCGCGCGGGGGAGGGACGGGCGGCGCTGGGGCCAGCACAGGCCGGTCAGTCGATGGCAGCGGTGATGAGGTGGTGGGCGAGGCGGGGCGGGACGGCGTTGCCGATCTGCTGGCCGATGTCCCGGCCGGTCCACGGGTGATCCGGCGGGAAGGACTGCAGGGCGCCCGCTTCGGCCCAGGTGAACCGGTCCTCGGTGCCGTCGTCGGAGACGACCCGGACGCGGGAGACTTTGCCGGTGACGGTCGCGGACGGGTCGCCGCTGGTGCGGCGTCCTCGGGCCTTGGGGTCGCCGCCGGTGCCGTAGTTGGAGACGACTGTGAACGGGCCGCGTTCGGGCAGCACGTCGGCCATCGCTGTCCACGGCAGCAGCCCCGGGTCACCGGCCGTGCGCGGCGCGCCCTTGGCGTAGGGCCGGTGCGTCGGTGCCGGCAGGGTGGCGGCGCGGGTACGCCGGGCGATGAGCACGGCCCGCTTGCGGGTCTGCGGGACGCCGTACTGCTCGGCCCGTACGACCCCTGCCGCCGTGCTGTAGCCCTCGGCCTGCAGGAGCGCGGCGTAGGTGTTCCAGACGGGCAGGACCGCCGGGACCTGCTCCAACACGATGGCCTCGAACGGCCGCCCGGCATCCACCGCATCCAGCGCCCACCGCAGCGGCTCCAGGACGAGACGGATGAGGTCGTCCGTCCCGCCGTGGCCGTGGCGTGCGATGGCGTGCCGCGCGGCCAGCCGGTGGGCGAGGGCCACGATGTCCCCGAGCGCCCGGCGTCCGGCGCCGTTACCGGCGGCGGAAAACGGCTGACAGGGCGGCCCGCCCATCAGGATCTGGGCGTCGGGGAAGTCGCCGGGGCCGTAGCGGCGGACGTCGTCCTGAATGGTGGCGAGTCGGGCGGCGCGGCGGGTGGCGCACGCGTCCGGACTCATCTCGATCCCGGTGACGTGGACGCCGAGCGCGCGGGCGGGCAGGTCGAGCCCGCCGACCCCGGC
This sequence comes from Kitasatospora sp. NPDC085464, assembly GCF_044541955.1. Taxonomy (NCBI): domain Bacteria; kingdom Bacillati; phylum Actinomycetota; class Actinomycetes; order Kitasatosporales; family Streptomycetaceae; genus Kitasatospora; species Kitasatospora sp. NPDC085464. The sequence goes on along the minus strand of NZ_JBITTM010000021.1, from coordinate 9,110 downwards.
GAACAGATCGACCGCCTGCGTGTACGCGGTGGTGTCAGGCAGCACGCCGCACCCGCCCCTCCGGGAAGGCCAGCACGGTGGCGAGCGGCGCGGACTGTCCGGTGGTCGGGGCCGGGGCACCCTCGCCGCCGTCCGGCGGGACGGCGCGCTCGGCGCGTTCGGCGGCGGACTCGGCGAGGACCTGCATTACGGCGGCGGAGTCGGCCTTGCCGCGGTGCTGGGTGATGAGGGCGGCGGCGCTGAGGACGGCGCCGGGGCCGAAGAGGACGGCGGCGGTGATGGCGTCGGTGGTGGTGCTCACGGGGTTCCTCCGGTGCGGGCGGCGTGGGCGAGCAGGTCGACCAGGTCCGCACCGAGCAGCGACGCGCGTTGCTCGATGGCGGTCCAGGACTCGGAGTCGATGTGCATGAGCGCGGCGAGCGCGGCGGCCGGTTCGCGGTTGGCGGCGGCGGTGAGGGCTTCGCGCAGGTGGACGGCGGCGAGCGGCCGGATGGTGGCGGGGGTGGTCACGGGGCCGGGCCTCAGTGGCTGCTGAGGGCGTTGACGAGCGCGCCGAGCAGGTTGTTCACGGGTCCGGCGAGGCCGGTGGAGGCGGCGGTGAGGCCGGACAGCCAGACGATGAGTGCGGTGCCGGCGCCGACTCGCTTGGTCCACACGAGGGTGATGGTGATCAGGCCGGTTACGGCGGCGACGGAGATGGTCACGTTCATGCGGTTCTCCCGGGGCTGAGCGGTGGCGGGTGGTCTGCGGGGTGGGCTAGTTGGTGCCGGCGGTCCAGGTGCGGTGGGCGACGTTGTAGAGGTGGCGGCCGACGCGGATGCGCTTGCCGACGCCGCGGCAGCGGCGGCAGTGCTTGCCGCGCTTGGGCTTGCCGCGCCGGTCGTGGGTGAGCTGGAAGCCGAGTCCGCCGCAGCGGCGGCAGTCGCCGAAGGGGCTTGCGGCGCACAACGCTGCGTAAGCGAGCGCGGCGAGCAGGGCGGCGGCCACAGCGGCGAGTATGAGGGGGGTCATGGGTGCCTCCGGGGCGGTTTCCGGGGGTCTAGCAGGTGGTTCGCTAGGCGCTAGGCCCCTGATCAGGGCGTGTTTGGGTCGCTAGCGGGGTCGCTAGGTCTAGCGAGTGCAGTTGCTAGGCCTAGCGACCGTTTCGGGGCCCGCCGGGCTATCCGGCGTCGTGCTTCTTGTCGCGCTCGGTGACAGCCTTGGTGATGTGGTCGCGTTCGACGCCGCGCCGGTTGGCGCCCTTGCCGCCCTCGGTGGTGCCCCAGACCTGGCCGGTGGTGACGCCGTAGGGCTTGAGCGCGGTGGCGATCTGGTCGGCCTTCGCGCGGCCCTCCAGCTCGGCCCACGGCCCGTAGGCGTCCGGCCGCAGTTCGGCGAGGCGGGCGGCGATCGTCTCCGACCACAGCTTGGGCTCGTCCGGGTCCATGACGGCGAGGATGTCGGCGAGCAGGTCGAACCGCGGGGCCGTCGCGGGGGCGGTGTCGGTGCCGCCGGCGGCGTGGCCGGTCAGCAGCCCGGCGCTCTCGCGGGCTTCGCGGCCGCGCTGGGCGATCGCTTCGGCGCCCGGGGCGTCCACGAACACCGATCGGATGATCTGGGCGTCGGCGCCCTCACCGCCGATGTAGTAGGCCAGGCCCTTGTCGTCGCGGGTGAAGGTGGTGGCCCGGATGCCGTTCTTGTAGGTGCTGGTGCCGAGCACCATGTCGTTCTCGGTCTGCCCCATGACCTTGAGGCACAGCCGCAGGATCGCGTTCGCCGAGATGCCGGTGGGCAGGGACTTGGCGTCGGGGCGCTGGGTGGCGGCGAGGAACGTCATGCCGAGCGCCGGTCCGCGCTTGACCAGGTCCGTGCCGATCTCCTCGAACTCCGCCCCGTACTTGGGGTGCTCGAACCACACCTGGCACTCGTCCACGGCGATGACGACCGGGTGCAGCCGCAAGCTCTTGTTGTCGGCGAGCTTGCTGGTGACCTTCGACTCCGGGCACACGTCCCGGGGCAGGGACCGGATCACCTTGGCCCGGCGCCGCAGTTCGGCCCGCAGCTCCCGCATGTCGGCGATCGCGTATTCGATGTCTTCGTCGTCGTCGCCGGCCCGGTGCCGGTGGGAGACCTTCTCTCCGACCGGGTCGAGGTCACCGGTGCCCTTGAGGTCGTAGGTATGCAGCTCGGCCCGGGGGTCGAGGGCGGCGATCAGCAGCAGCAGGCGGAGCAGGAAGGTCTTGCCCATGCGCGGGACGGCGCCGATGACCCCGGAGACGAACATCAGGGTCACGGTGACCCAGGCGCCGCGCTGGTCGGTGGCGAAGGGGACCGGGTCGAACAGGTCGACCGTGCCCTTGCGGGCGAGTGACCAGGCGGGCTGCTTGGCCTTGGCCATGTCCTGGTCCCCGACCCAGAGGATCATCCGGCCGGGGTGCTCGCCGGCTTTCTGCTCCGGCCACACCGTGCCGAGCGGGCGGCGCAGGCCGGAGGCGAGCTGACCGCGCTTGCCCATCACGTCCGCCACCTCGACGCCGTGCGGCAGCTCGACGTCCGCGCGCCACCCCGGGCCGTCGCGCATGATCGGCGCGGGGAAGGTGATGCCGGAGCCCTTGGACTTGGCGGAGGTGATCCCGCCGATGCCCAGCGACTCCAGCGCCCGCACCACCATGTCCGACGTCAGCTTCGGGGCCTTCGCCTTGACCACCGCGCGGCCGATCAGCGGCTCATCGGCAGGCGCCCCGGCGACGCCGAGCGCCAGCACCACGGCCGAGGCCAGCGCGAGCAGGGTCGCGGTGCTCGTCAGAACCCACAACACCACGACCGCGGTGAGGCCGAAGACGGATCCGAGCAGGGAGATCAGGGAGCGCAGGCGCACCCGGTTGTCGCGCTGGCGGGTGAGCTTCAGGTACAGCTCCGCGTCCTCGCGCCGGGCGGCGGCCGCGCGCAGCGGCTGTCCCTCGGCGTCGGACGTCCACCGGCCCAGGAAGTTCAGGGCCCGGGCGGTGCCGCGCGGGGCACGGGCGGCGAGACGGGCGGCGTAGAGCGGGGTGCGGATCGCATGGTACGCGGCGGTGTGGCCGATCCGGCCTGCGGTGTAGGCGAGTTGGGTCTTCAGCTCGGCCTTGGACAGCAGCCAGGCGGGCAGGATCGGGCGGCGGGTGCCCTCCGGCACCGGCAGCGGCACGGTGACGGGCTGGTCGACGTAGACAGACGGCTCGTCGTCGCCGTCGCTGTCGTCGTCCACGGCGGTCGCGGTGGCGGGGCGGCGTTCGGCGCGGGCCTTGGCGAGGTCGACCACGCCGTCCTCGGCCATCTCGGCGGCCAGGCGGGCGAACAGCTCGTTCTCGGCGTCGTCACCGGCGCCGGGGGTGTGGTGGTTCACTGGGGGTTCCTTCCTCACTGCTGGTTGTGGTGCGGAAAGGGGGCCCGGGACGGCCGGTTGAGTTTGGCGACCTGGTCGGCCGTCCCGGGGTGAGGTCAGCGGCTCAGGACCGCCTGCAGGGCGGCGGCGGCCTCGGTGGTGGTGATGGGCTCGCCCTTGAGGTAGGCGACGTACATGCCGTTCGCGCGGTGGGCGACGCTCGCCGGGGTGGCGGTCGGCCGGCCGTTCTCCCACGGGCCGTAGGCGATCAGCTCGCTCGCGGCGTGACGGGCCATCCGAGCGCGGCTGTCGGCACGGCGCTTGGCCCGGCGGCGCTCGTTGCACGCCTGGTGGCGCTGCTCGGCGGTCCAGGCGGCCTGCTTGGCGGTGAAGTCGTCGTGGAGCGGGTCACCGGCCTTGCAGGGCTGCATGTTCAGGCACGGTTCGCAGTCGGCGGTGTGCTTCACGGAGGTCTGGAACGCGGCCATGTAGGCGATGAGCTTCGGGTCGGAGACGATCTGCACGTCGGACATGGCGTTTCCCTTGTCTCGGTGGGTGTCCGGGGTGGTGGCGCTGGTCTTCAGGCCGCGAGCGGCAGGCCGTCGGCGCAGGGCAGGCAGGCGCCGAGATGGGCGGGCAGGACGTATCCGGCATCGCGCCCGCAGGTCGGGCAGGTGCGGCGGGCCGCGTTGGCGGCGGCCAGCGCCCGGCGGCGCCCCTCAGTCATCGGACGGACAGGCGCGGCGAGGTCGGGGCGGTAGAGGTAGGCGACCCGGGGACCGGACTTCGAGCGGCGGGAGCGCCACATGATCTGCGCGGCGACGTCCTGCCCGCCGGGGCGTAGGCCGTGAGCGCGGAGCTGTCGGCGGGTGAGCAGGCCAGGCGGGGCCATCTTCCACGGGTAGGTGGGGATGCCCCCGAACCGGCTGCCGTCCGGGTCCCAGAACCGGGGCCGGGCCACGCTCAGGCCTCGGTGGCGGCGGGTTCGGACTGGTAGTAGTAGCCGATCAGTTTCACCGGGACGCCGCCGTGGGTGATGGTGGCGGTGAGCCAGGCGAGCGTGCCGGACACGGCGGTGTCGTGGTCGATGATGCGCGGGTCGACGCCGAGGGCCTGCCGCCACTGCTCGAAGTGGTCGAGGCCGTTGTGCAGCTCGACGTCCAGCCCCCATGTGAAGTCGTGCGTGTCGGGCACCCGCAGGTACTGGAGCTGAACGATCGCGGTGGGCAGCGTCGAGTGGGCGCTCAGCAGGGACAGCAGCACGCCGGCCGCGTTGATCTGGTCGGCGGCGACGGGGCGGATTTCGGTGCTGGTGGTCACGATGCCTGCTCCTCGGGGGAGTTGGTGGTCTCGGTGGTCGTGTCGGCTGCGTTGTCGTCGGTCGGGGCGGGGTCGGGCACGGCGTGCAGCGCGGGCCGCTCCGGCTCGGTGGCGGCCGCGGTGGCGCGCTCGGCGCGGAGGGTGTCGCGCAGGCCGCGCGCGTTTTCGGCGGAGGTGCGGACTGCGGCGCGGATCCGGTCGGCGGTCAGATCGGTGTCCGGCCAGTCGGCCGTGACGGACCGGGCCTCCGTCAGCAGCTCGGCGTTGGTGCGCTTCGGGCGGGTGGTGCGGGCCGACTTCGGGACGGTGCCGGTCGTCCGACGCGGCCGGTTCGGGGCCGGAGCGGTCGGCTTGCGAACCGGCTCGGCGGCCGGTTCGGGCGTCTGCTCGGTCGGGGCTGTGGTCGGCTCGGCTTCCGGGGTGGTCGGGGCCGGTTCGGGCGTCTGGTCGGCCGACCCGTACAGCGGCCAGTCCGGTTCGGCCGTCCCGTGTTCGGGCAGGTCAGACCCCGACTGATTCGTCATGGTTTGGTCTGTTTTGTCGCCCTTGGGCTTGGCGTGCAGGACCTTGGCGACCAGGTCGGAGCCGAAGTAGATCGACCCGACCGGAAGGCTGCTCGCGAGCAGGACCAGGGCCCAGTGCGCGGGCGCCCACTCGGCCAGTCGGGTCCGCCCGCCGCCGTGCAGAGTCGGCACCAGGCCGTGCACGTAGTTGAGCGCCAGCGACGCCGCGGTGTATCCGGCCAGGACCCGCAGCGCGAACCGACGGTCGGCGTCGGTCAGCACCAGCGCGACGACCAGCGCCAGTGCCATCAGGCCGTCCACGACCAGCGGGTAGACGGTGGCGGCGGTCGGGTCGGCCCCGATCGCCGACGCGATGTCCTTCAGCGCGTTCCAGGAGACGCGGAACGCCATGGTGGCCACGGCCAGCAGGCCGGTGACCAGCCACCCCTTCCCGGCGCGGCTCACTGGGCACCTCCCGGCGCTCCGGCGGAGACCAGAGGCCGGGCCGCTTCGCGGGCGGAGCGGGCAGCCTCGGCAGCAGCCGCAGCGGCGATCCGGGCTGCCTCCGCAGCGGCGGCGGCCCGCTCGACCTCCGCGCGAGCATCGGCCGTCACGCCGCCACCCCCGAGCGGGTCCGGCGGCCGGCGGGGCGCGGACGGCACAGCGGGGTGGGAGCGGTTCGCAGCAGCTCGGCCGCGATCTCGGCGGATTCGGGGTCCGTCTCCCACAGTTCCGCCAGCACCTCACGGGCGACGTCGGTACGGGCCCGGTGCTCATCCGTGCTCTCGCCGGCCACGCCGCCGAACAGCGGGTCGAAGAGCGGGTCGAACGGCTCGTTGTCGATGCCGAGCGCCAGCTCAGCGAACTCCAGCCGCGTGCGGGGCTGCTTGCCTGCAATGATGGCCTTCACAGTTCACCTCTTCGTAGTCGTGGGTGGACCCGGGAGGGCCACCGCGCGCCCGGCCAAGGAATGCGCGGTGGCCCGATCCACGGACCCAAGGAAGACAGCCGCCGGCGCGGGAGCGCGGCGTGCTGTACGTGGACGGGGAGGGAGTCGCACCCTCGCCCCCGCAGGGGCCCGCTACGGGCCGTCCGCTTGGTCTGCCTCCGCCTCTCCCCAGGCACCTCCCTTCGTGGGGTTCTCGGCGGAACCTATGGAGTTGTGAAGGAACGAGCACTGCCTTCGGGGGGCTGTCACCCCACCCCTCCGGGCGTCGTCGAAGTCAGAGCTGTGCCCAGGAGAAGGCAAAGCCCTGCCAAGCTCTAGAGATCCCTTCCTTGAGTCCTCTAGAGGACGTGAGGAAAACTATGAGGGTCCGTCAGTCTCGCGTCAACTGCTTGAGAGGACTTAAGCTGTCATGGTCTTCGAGTGAATGGCGGTGTGGCCCGATATGGCCAAGTACGAGCGGATTGCGGACGACCTTCGCGGCCGCATTCAGGCGGGGGAGTGGCTGCCCGGCGAGCGGCTACCGACCGAGACCCCGGATCTGACGACCCACTACAAGACCAGCCTCAACACGGTTCGGCAGGCTCTTGGCGTACTGGCATTCGAGGGGCTGGTGGACAAGGTCCACGGCCGCGGAAACTTCGTTCGCAAGCCGCGCAAGCCGGTGACACGGACCAACGAACGCCACCAGTGGGAGAAGGACCGGGCGCGAGAGCCGGAGGACACCCGCCGGCAGACGGGGGCAACTGAACACGACACCGGGCTGACCGTGTCGGACCTCGTGTTCAGCGCGGACTTCCGTGAGGCTGAGGCGAGCGACGATCTGGCTGGCCTCTTCGAGGTTCCGGTCGGTACCAAGCTGCTGGAGCGGATCTACCGGACGCGTTACCGCGAGGAAGATGAGCCGTTCAACGTGGCCCGGTCGTACCTCGTCTACGACGTGGTCAAGGCCAATCCCGACCTGTTGGATCCTGCACAGGAACCCTGGCCGGGCGGAACGCAGAACCAGCTGTTCACGCTCGGGATCGAACTCGACCGCATCGAAGAACGTGTCACAGCCCGCCCGCCGACGGCTGAGGAGACCGAGGAACTGGGCCTCAAGGCGGGCGTCGCAGTGATGGTGCTCCGCAAGATTTCGTACGACACCACGGGCAAGGCGGTTGAGATCTCTGAAGTCACGCTGCCTGGCGACCGCACCGAGATGGTGTTCACGACTCCCCTGAACAGGTGGTGAGCATGACCAACGTCATCTCCGTCATCACGGCGGTGCACGGCCCGTCCGCCGAGTACCTGGCGGACGCCTACAAATCCCTTCTGGATCAGCAGCTCCCGGAAGGCTGGGACTGGCAGTGGGTCATTCAGCAAGACGGGGAGACGGACGACGTTGCTCCTCATGTCCCGGACGACGCACGCATCAGCTTCAGCCAGGGGCGCCATGGCCGGGCGGGCATGGCGCGGACGATGGGCCTGTCCCGCGCCACGGGGCAGTTCGTGAAGGTGCTCGATGCCGACGACATGTTGCCGCCCGGGACGCTTGCCCGGGACGCTGCGGTGCTCGCCGCACGGCCGGACGTGGCATGGACGACGTCGCGGGTGCTGGATCTCCTCCCGGATGGGAGCACGGTTGGATTCGACCAGGACCCGTCGGCCGGGCCGATCGAGCGGGGTGAGGTGCTGGCCCACTGGAAGGCGCACGACTTCCGCGCCCAGGTTCACCCGGCGACGCTCTGCGTTCGACGGGACCTACTGCTCGCGCTCGGGGGTTGGATGGCATTGCCGGCCTCCGAGGACACCGGCCTGCTCATGGCGCTCAACGCGGTGAGCCGCGGTTGGTTCCTCGCGGAGACGGGACTGCTGTACCGGAAGTGGCCGGGGCAGAGCACTCACCACGCCGCACACAGTCACGAAGTCGAGAGGGCGGCCCGCATGGCGATCGTCCAAGCTCGCGCGGAGGTGCTTCTCGCGCTGGAGAACTGGCGGTTCGACGTCGCGTGATGCGCCAAATGCAAGCGGCCCCGACGGATGTCCGTCGGGGCCGCTTGCATCAGCTCAACTCTCTGCTGGTGCTTCCGCAGTGCGGGAACCCGGGAGCAGGAGCCCGCGAGCGGTGTGCTGGTCGCCCTCAAAGCGGCCCCCGACCCCAAGGTCGGCCCGTGCGGCCTCGTGGAATCGGTTGATCGCCTTGAATGCGCTCGTGTGGAGTGCCCGCCATTCCTCCAAGGTGCCCTCCACCAGCCCGCGCGCATGCCAGCCGATCGCGGCGGCGGCTTCCTGGACTGCGTGAGCCGCCTCAATCACGTCGGCTCCGGCGAGCAACATGACCCGCTCGAAGGTCATAGCTTGAGTGCCGCCGGCGTCCGTGAGGTCCATCAGTAGCTCGTGTTCGGCGCGAGGCATTCGTCGGAGGTCTTCGCGCACCTCGTACAGCATGATCGCCGCGTGGAGCGTGGTTCGGACCTGCCCCACGTACTCGGCGTAGGCGTCGAGCTTCTTCTCATCCCACCGAACCCGTAAGCCGTCCCTCCGTCTGCTCCGCTCCATAAGGGCGTTCGTGGCGTACGTCGTCAACGCGCCGAGGACCACCGCTGCGATGGTCACAAGCTGGGCAGCCGTATCCATGTCTCCCACGCCTATGAGATGAGCCGTTCGTATTTTGAGCTGCTGATCATAGACCGCAGAATGGCATGGCGAACGCCGTCATGGCGCGCCATCTGGCGCGCGAGGCTACTCGGTGGAGTCGAATAGTGATGGCTGGTCTACCCGGGATCGGCGCCTCTTTGAATTTTTGGGTTCTAGCTCTTCGATCGGCCCGAGAATTCGCATTACAGTGGCATTGTAAAGCCAGCTTAGATTTCCTTCTTTTTCTAGCCGGCCGCTCACCTGCAAGGCCAAATCTTCCTCATGTGCCCGGATGGCCGCGTGGTAATCCTCTTCGTCGGCGAGCCTGACTCGGACCTTTCTGGGGCTTCCGGCGGAGATTGACTCCACGCCAAAGACT
>NZ_JBITTM010000020.1:0-149583 GCF_044541955.1 Kitasatospora sp. NPDC085464 | reverse complement strand
TCACCCTCCCACGGGCGCCCGCCCCCCACCCCCTTATCGGGATTTATAAAAAAAACCCCCCCCCGGGCGCGCCCCCCCCGGGCCCCGACCCCGGCCGTCCACCCCACCCTCCCGAAAGCCCACCCCCTACCGAGCCCCGCGCAGCGGACCCCCCCTCCCGAAAGCCCACCCCCTACCGAGCCCCGCGCAGCGGCCCCCCCACCTCGGCAACCCCCTCCCGCAACCGCCCCGCAATGTGCCGGACCAACCGGTCCAGGTCCGCGCAGTACACCGACGGATGCCCGAACCCGTCACCCGCCCACCGGTGCGCATACAGCCCGCCCCCGCAGACCCGCGCCAGCGGACAGCCCGCGCAGACCGCCCCGAGCCCGGCGAGGCCGCGCTGGCGGGCCCGGAAGGCCGGGTGCGCGGCCGCCTCCGTGAAGCCGTGCCGCCACACGTCCAGGCCCGTCGCCGGGGCGCCGTCGTAGGCCGCCTTGAGGCTGTCCGCCTGCTCGACGGTGCCGTCCGCCTCGACCACCACCAGGTCGACCGGCGCCAGCCCGACCGCCTCGCTGGCCGCGCGGCCGCCGAGCAGCAGCACCGCCAACTCCTCGAACAGCCGCACCCCGGTCTCCCGCCGCGGCGCGCCGTACCAGCGGTCGAACGCGGCGATCAGCCACTGCCCGTACGGCGCCGGTTCCGCACCCGTCGGGGGTGCGCCGGGCGGTGTCCGCGCCTGCAGCCCGGGCGGGGGCGCGAGCCAGGTCCCGTGCGGCAGCAGCAGGTCGAGCCGGGGCGGCGCGAACTCCAGCAGCGCCTCGTAGGTGTCGACCGGGTCCGCCGCCAGGTCGACGACGCACAGCAGCCCGGCGAACAGCTCCCGGTGCCGTTGCGAGCCGAGCAGCCGCACCGCCTCCGCGGTCCGGTCCCAACTGCCCGCGCCGGACGGCAGCCGGCGGTGCCGGTCGTGGTCGGCCCGGGTGCCGTCCAGGGACACCCCGACCGAGACCCGGTACCGGTGCAGCACGTCGAGCAGCGCCGGCTCGTCCAGCAGCCGCAGCCCGTTGGTCTGCAGGCCGAACCGCACCCGCGGCCCGCCGGCCCCCGCGATGCCGCTCAACTCCGCGAGCAGCGCCGCCAGGTGGCCGGCGCCGACGAGCAGCGGCTCGCCGCCGTGCAGCACCACGGACACTTCGTCCAGCCCGTGCTCGGCCGCGTGCTCGGCGATCCGCCGGGCGGTGCGGCGGACCGTCACCAGCTCCATCCGCCGGGGCCGCCGTCGCCAGCTCTGGTCCGCGCCCTCGTACACGTAGCAGTAGTCGCAGGCGAGGTTGCACCGGCTGTGGATCTTCAGCAGGAACTGCCGGAACGGCACCATGTCCGCGAACCTAGCACCGCCCGGCGGCCCCACTGACCCCCCGTCACACGTGCGGGGGTTCCACGTCCGAGTCCAGCCGCGACCCGGCCCGCACCGCCACCGTCGTCGGGTGCTCCTCCCCCAGCGTGACCCGCGCCCGCCGGATGCAGTCCTTCCGCAGCTCCTCGGCCCGTTCCGTGTGCCCGACGGTGGCCAGTGACAGCGAGAGGTTGGAGTTGATGCCGATGGAGTCGTAGTGGTCGGGGCCGAGGGCCTCGGTCATCAGCGGCGCGGCCTCCAGTTCCACGTCGAGCGCGGCCTGTGTCTGCCCGGCCAGGGCGAGGTCGTTCGCGTGGTTCATCATCGCGATCGGGATGTAGAGGTGGTGGGCGCCGAGGACGGTCCGGAACTGTGCGAGCGTGCGCCCGGACAGCTCCAGGGCCTCCTGGGTGCGTCCGGCCAGCCGCAGGTAGACGGACAGGTTGTTGGCGCCGGCCAGCGTCACCGGGTGGTCCTCGCCCAGGTAGTCGCGGTACCGCGCCAGCGCCCGTTCGGCCAGCGGGATCGCCCGGGTGGTGTCGCCGAGGGCGTTGAGGTCGCTGGCCAGGTTGGTGGCGGCGGCCAGGGTGTCGGGGTGTTCGGGGCCGTTGATGTCCAGGTAGCGCTGGTAGATGTCCTCGTCGATCTCCAGGGCCTCGTGGTACCGGCCGGCCCGGCGCAGTGCCACGGCGAGGTTCTTGCGGGCGCGCAGGGTGTCGGTGTGGCTGTCGCCGATGGTCTGCTGGTAGATCCGGACGGTCTCTTCCAGCAGGTCCAGGGCCTCCCGCAGCCGCCCGGTCTCGCGCAGGTCGCGGGCGTAGTTGGAGGCGGAGGACAGCGCGTAGAGGCTGTGCGCGCCGAGCGCGTCGCGCTGCTGGAGGTAGTTGCTGCGGTGCCGCTCCAGGGCGGCCCGGCGGTCGCCGGCCAGGTAGTCGGAGACGGCGAGGTTGTTGGTGATCATCAGGGTGCGCGGGTGGTCCGGGCCCAGGGTGCGCCGGGCGGCGTCCAGGGTGCGGCGGTCGAGTGCTCGGGCCTCGTCGTAGCGGCCGAGGAAGCGCAGGTCGGCGCCGAGGCTGTTGGCGACGGCGAGGGTGTGCGAGTGCTCGGGGCCGAGGGTCGCGGTGAAGCGCTCCAGGATGTCCCGGTCCATCTCGTACGCCTCCTGGAGGGCGCCCTGGGAGCGGCGGATGTTGCTCAGCTGGGTGCGCAGCATGAGGGTCTGGGCGTCGTTGTCGACGTCGAAGCCGGGCCCGCCGTAGCCGTCCTGGCGCCAGTGCTCCAGGGTCCGCTCGGCCAGTTCCCGGCCGGACTCGTGCAGGCTGCGCTTCCACTGGTAGCGGACCGAGTCGATGATCCACTGCCGGACGTCCTCGTCGGCGCTGTCGACGGCCCCGGACGGCCAGAGGTGGGGCAGCAGTTCGGCGTACTCGGCCCAGTTGGCGGGCACGTCCGGGTCGCCGGGGTTGGCGGTGGCGAGCGCGGCGTGGACGACGCCGCGCAGCTCGGCCCGCCGCTCCTCCTCGACCTGGTCCCGGAGCACGGCCTGGACCAGTCGGTGCACGGTGATGGTCTCGCTGCCCTGGTCGGTGCGGGCGAGCCCGAACCGGTTGATGGCGCGCAGGAACTCGCCGATCGCGAGCTTGTCGCGGGGCGCGCGCGGGGGCAACCGCAGGGCGCGGGTGACGGCTCGGCTGTAGAGCAGCCGCATCGGGATGGCGTCGGGGCCGAAGAAGGCGCAGATCTCCAGGATCTGGGCGGCCGGGGCGTTCATCCGGCGGAGTTCCTCGACCGAGATGCGCCAGGTCGCGGCGGCCGAGTGCGGGTAGTCGGCGGTCCGCAGCCGGGTGCGCTCCAGCATCTCGGTGAGCTCCTCGTCGAGGAGTTCGAGGTAGGTGGCGATCGGCATCGACGTCTCCTGGAGCCAGACGGCGGCCTGGCCGACGGCGAGCGGGAGGTCGCCGAGCCGCTGCGCGACCTGGTCGGCGTCCTCCGGCGAGACGCCGCTGTTGAAGCGGCGCAGCAGCCGGACGCTCTCCTCGCGGAGGAAGACGTCGACCTCCACCAGGCCGGCGTGCCGGGCCCAGCCCTGGTTGCGGGAGGTGATCAGCACGTGCCCGCCGGAGGAGCCGGCCGGCTGCCAGGGGGCGAGCTCCTCGGGGGTGCCGGCGTTGTCGAAGACGAGCAGCCAGCGGCGGTACGGCTGGCCGCGGCGCAGCGCGTCGAGGACGGCGGCGGCGGTGTGTGCGACGTCGTCGCTGGTGGGCACGCCGAGCCGGGGGGCGAGTTCGGCGAGCTTCTGCGGGATGTTGGCGGGCTCCTCGGCGGGCACCCACCAGACCACGTCGTACGCGGCCTTGAAGCGGTGTGCGTACTCGGCCGCGATCTGGGACTTGCCCGCGCCGCCGAAGCCGTAGAGCACCTGGCTGAGCACGGCGGCCGGGCCGCCGGTGAAGCGGTTGCGGAGCAGTTCGAGCAGCTTGCCGCGGCCGATGAAGGCGGCGTTGCGCGACGGCGCGTCCTGGACTTGCGGGGCGGTGCCGGGGAACCGCGCGGGCGCGATGATCTCGCCGCTGTCGGTGTCGAGTTGGCGGTTGCTACCGGGCGGCGGACCGAGTTCGCCGTACAGCTGGGACTCGGCGCCCGCCGCGGAGGAGCGGACCAGGTCCGGCGCGGACTGCCCGGCGAACGGGCGGGGCACCGGCTCGTCCGAGTCCTGCAGCCGCAGCGCGACCAACGCCGGCGAACCGGAGGCGAGTTCGCGGCCCTGCAGGAGCTGCCAGACCTCGGCGGCGCGGGGCAGCGCGGTGTACTCGGGCGAGAGCAGGGCGAGCAGCCGGCCCTGGCCTTCGAGCGGCCCGGCGACCTCCGGCGGCCGGGGGCCGGTGTGCGGCTCGGCGGCGTTGTGCAGGGAGGTCTGGTAGCCGAAGCGGGTGAGGGTCCCCGCGGCCCACTCGGCCCACATCCGGTCCTCGGGCGCGTAGCTGACGAAGACCTGCCGTGGCACCACGCGGGCGGAGCGCAGGTAGGCGCCGTAGAGCCGGCGGCGGGTGTCGGCGGTGAGCGGGCGCAGGGTGCGGACCCGCCCGTCGGTGATCCAACCGGCCAGTCGTTCGAAGGCGTTGAGCAGGCTGCGGGCCTCCTGCGGCCGGTCGGCGACGGTGGCCGGCACCTCCTCGTAGGCGTAGAACGGCTTGTACGGCACCTCGACGTCGGCCCAGTAGCCGGCCCGGCGGTCGCCGGAGAGCCAGCGGCCGAGGTAGGGCGCGAAGGCCTCACGGGCGTAGTCCCGGCCGGCCTCCAGGCGTTCCTGTTCGGCGTCCTCGACCCGCATCGGCACCGGCAGCACCCGGATCGCCCGTTCCTCGGCCTCGGCGATGGCACGGGCGGCGTCGACGCCGCCGCGGATGTTCTGGGCGCTGAAGGTGAAGCAGTCCACGACGGTGTCGGGCATCAGGACGGTGCAGATGCCGGAGGTGTCACTGACGCCGGTACGGCTGTCGATGAGCACGTAGTCGTACCGGCGGGCCCAGCGTTCGCGCAGTTCGCGCAGGAACTCGCCGCCGCGGATGTCCCGGCCGTGGTAGAAGCTGCGCCAGTTGAAGCTGGTGACGGCCGCGGCGTAGGCGGCGTTCTGCCGGCCGGCGGGCAGGAAGTCGAGCCGGCCGCCCGGCGGCAGGTCGAGGGCGAGGCCGCAGAGGTAGCCGTCGAGGCGCCCGGGCTCGTCCAGCCAGGCGGCCGGGGGGAGGCCGACCGGCCCGGTGGCGGAGGGCAGCGCCTGCTTCACGTAGGAGCGCAGCAGGTCGATCAGGCCGTCGGTGGAGTGCAGTTCGGGGTCCACCAGGAGCGGGTGGTAGTACCGGTGGAGGCCGGGTGCCTCCAGGTCCCAGTCGACGACCAGGACGCGCAGGCCCCGGCTGGCGAGGATCCAGCCGACGTTGGCCAGGGCCATGGTGCGGCCGGTGCCGCCCTTGAAGGAGTAGAACGTGACGACCGAACCCGGTCCGCCGCGCTCCAGCTCTGCGCCGGGCTCAGTGGTCATCGTCCGTGTCTCCCCTCAGCGGGACAGCGTTGTCCTTGCCACGACTCTGGTGCGGGAGGTCCCTGCGGCCCTGGTTCTGGTCGAAGCGCGCGGGCGGGACCGGGCGGGGCCCCGGCGGGCCGGCGGGGATGGACAACCCGGGCATGGCCGGGCCACCGCCGAAGCCGAAGGCGTCACCGCCATCGTCCCCCCAATCCAAGTTGTCGTCCATGAGCTTGTTCTGGGCGACCGTCACCATGATGGTGAGGTCGTTGTCGAAGCTCTCCCGGCTCACGTTGACCCGGAACAAGTGCTCCATGTCGCCCCGGCGCAGCCAGTTGCGCCGGAACACGTCGCGCACGCCCGTCCACAGCACGTCGCGCTCCGGCCCGTCGGCCGGGTCGGAGCTGCCGGTGGGCACCATCACGCCGGTGACGGGGTGGTTCTGGTCGTCGTACTCGCGCAGCGCGGAGCGGTAGCGCGGGCCGCCGGCCACCCACGGGTCCACCAGGAGGATGCTGACCTGGCTGTCCTCGCGGGCCTGGTCGAGTTTCCCGCCGAGCCCGCCGTCGACCTCCTCCAGCGTGGTGGTGTGCCCGGCGGCGGTGATCACCTGCTGGGCGCGCGCCGCCAGCGAGGGGTGGGTCGGCGGATGGTAGGGCGCCCAGTGCCAGGGCTTGGCCCCGTACCAGCCACCCGCGTACGAGCCGCCCTCGGCGGCGGCCTCCGAGGCCCGCCCGGCCGCGATGAACAGCCGCACCATGCCGGGGACGGAGACCGCCTCGGGCGCCGCGGGGGGCGGGAAGTAGCCGCGCACCGCGCCGAGGTCGAACTCGGGCAGTTCGCCGAGCCGGCGCGCGGCCGCGTCCCGGATCCGCTCGGCGACCACCCGCACGACCTGCTCGTACGCCCCGCTCTGCGCGGTGCGCAGCAGGGCCCGCAGGCCGTGCCGGGCGTAGGCCTCGCCCATGTCCGGCTGGGCCCACTGGATCTTGTTCACCTCGTCGGCCAACTCGCCGGGCACGACGGGCTCCCAGAGCACCGGGATCAGCGCCGAGACGAGCTCCCCGGTGTCCTCGTGGTGGCGCCGGACCCGGCCGCGGAAGGCGGTCCACTCCTTGCCGCAGTAGAGGCTGGTGAAGTACGCCGGCGAGTAGAGCGCGATCATGGTGCGGCTGCGGCCCAGCATCATCGCCAGCTTCTCGGCCCAGTCGTCGCCGAGCCGCAGCTGCTCGGTGTCGCGGTAGGCGAGCTCCTCCGCGCGGACGCCCATCCCGACCAGCCGGCCGAGTTCGTCGCGCAGGTCGTTGAAGAACTGGTTGACGAAGGCGTCCTCGGCCTCGAAGTCACGACGCGCGTAGCTGAAGAAGAAGTACGGCCGTTGCTGGTCCTGCTCCATCACCTGTTTCCCCCCGTGCCCGACGGTGCCGCGACGGCGCTGGTTTCATACCCCAGCATGTCGTGAACTCCACCGGTGGCGCTGGCGAGTTGGCGGATCCAGCGGCCGGCGGGGGTTTAGCCGGTGGTCAGGCGCACGCCCGCAGCCGGGAGCGCTCCGGCGCCCGGGGGCGCACCGGCGGGAGCGCGGGCGCGCAGAAGGGATCACCGGCGCCGGACGGGGCACGCGGGCGCCGGGGCCGCGCCACCGGGGCCCCGACTGTCGGGCCACCGGCCGAGCAGCCGGTCGAGCGGCTACCGGTCGAGTAGCTACCGGTCGAGCGACGACTGGAAGGCGGCGAGCGGCTCCGCCCCGGGCGTCAGGGCGTCCGCGACCACCCGGCGCAGCAGGTCGCCCAGGACGGTGTCGGGGAGGGCATCGAGCTCGTCGAGCGGCAGGGCGGCGACGTCGACCAGGTCAGAGCCGAGTCCAGCGGCGGTTTCCGCACCGGTGACGCCCATCAGTCCCTCACTCGATCGTGCCGGCACAGCGCGTTGCTGGCCGGATGTACATCGACTCAGGTCCGCGTCGGGCATCCTACACCCGAGGTGTGACGGGGTGTCAGTTGTCCGCCAGCGCCGCGCCCGGGCCGACCCGGTCGGCCCAGGGGGCGCGCGCAGCGCTCGCGCCCGCCGCCCTCACGGGCAGAGCCGCTCCACCCGCCAGCCCGTCGGGCTCGCCGGGTCGGCGAGGTAGCGGAGGCGGTCGTGGAGGCGGTTCTCGCGTCCCTGCCAGAACTCGACGCTCTCCGGGACGACCCGGTACCCGCCCCAGAAGGGCGGGACGGGCACGCCCTCGCCCTCGGGGTAGCGGCGCTCCAGTTCGGCGTAGCGCTGTTCGAGGACCTCGCGACCGCCGACGGGGCTGGACTGCTCGCTGGCCCAGGCGCCCAGCTGGGAGCCGTGCGGGCGGGTGCGGAAGTAGGCGGCGGTCTCGTCCCGGCCGACCTTCTCCACCCGGCCCTGGACGATCACCTGGCGGGCCAGCGCGATCCACGGGAAGAGCAGCGCGGCGTGCGGGTTGGCGGCGAGTTCGGAGCCCTTGCGGGAGCCGTAGTTGGTGAAGAACACGAAGCCGCGCGCGTCGTAGCCCTTGAGCAGGACGGTGCGCGAGCTGGGCCGCCCCGCGGCGTCGGCGGTGGAGAGCACCATCGCGTTGGGCTCGGTCACCCCGGCGTCGTCCGCCTCGTGGAACCAGCGGGTGAACTGGCCGATCGGCTCGGGCGCGAGCTGCTCCTCGACCAGGCCCTCGTGGACGTAGTGCTTGCGCATCACGGTGAGGTCCGGGCCGGGGCGGGCCTCGTCGGCCGGGGTCCGGGTGACGGGGCTCGGGGGCGTCGACTGGGCGCGTTCCGGGGTCTGCACGCCAACATCATCCCGTACGACAAGCAACCGGCACCGCTACCTCCGGACAAACCCCGGTCGGAGATAAGGTGACTCGCCACCGCTTGGCCGCCCGTCGTACGGGGAATTGTCCGGAACCGGGTGTTCGGTTCCGGTCGTCTCCCGGGCACGACCGACCCTCGACGGAAAAGTCAAGCGGGCCCGCGGCAAACATCACCACGGTGGTGTATGGCGCAATGCACCCCGTGCCTGTCACTCTGGCACCGAGTGCCAACCACGATTCGGTCACTGGCGTGCCCGCCCCACCACGGCGGGGCGCCGATCGCAGAACTGAAGGAGCCGTCGCATGTCCGATTTCGTACCCGGGCTTGAGGGAGTCGTCGCGTTCGAGAGCGAGATCGCCGAGCCCGACCGTGAAGGCGGCGCCCTGCGGTACCGCGGTGTCGACATCGACGACCTGGTCGGCAACGTCTCCTTCGGCCACGTGTGGGGCCTGCTGGTGGACGGCAAGTTCAACCCTGGCCTCCCGGCCGCCGAGCCGTTCCCGATCCCGGTCCACTCCGGCGACATCCGGGTCGACGTGCAGTCCGCGCTCGCCATGCTCGCCCCGGTCTGGGGCCTCAAGCCGCTGCTGGACATCTCCGCCGAGCAGGCCCGCGATGACCTCGCCCGCGCCGCCGTGATGGCACTGTCCTACGTCGCCCAGTCCGCCCGCGGCCAGGGCCTGCCGATGGTCCCGCAGAGCGAGATCGACAAGGCCGAGACGGTCGTCGAGCGGTTCATGATCCGCTGGCGCGGCGAGCCGGACCCGAAGCACGTCAAGGCCGTCGACGCCTACTGGACCTCGGCCGCCGAGCACGGCATGAACGCCTCCACCTTCACCGCCCGGGTCATCGCCTCCACCGGCGCCGACGTCGCGGCCGCGCTCTCCGGTGCGGTCGGCGCGATGTCCGGCCCGCTGCACGGCGGCGCGCCCTCCCGCGTGCTCGGCATGATCGAGGAGATCGAGCGCACCGGCGACGCCACCGCGTGGGTCAAGAACGCCCTGGACAAGGGCGAGCGCCTGATGGGCTTCGGCCACCGCGTCTACCGCGCCGAGGACCCGCGCGCCCGCGTGCTGCGCCGCACCGCCAAGGAGCTCGGCGCGCCGCGCTTCGAGGTCGCCGAGGCGCTGGAGAAGGCCGCGCTGGAGGAGCTGCACAACCGCCGCCCGGACCGCGTGCTGGCCACCAACGTCGAGTTCTGGGCCGCCATCATGCTGGACTTCGCCGAGGTCCCGGCCCACATGTTCACCTCGATGTTCACCTGCGCCCGTACCGCCGGCTGGTCGGCGCACATCCTGGAGCAGAAGCGCACGGGTCGGCTCGTGCGCCCCTCCGCGCGCTACGTCGGCCCCGGCCCGCGCCGCCCCGAGGAGATCGAGGGCTGGGACGCCATCGCCCGCTGACCACCCCGGACGAGTGTCCGCGCACGGCCCCTGACCAGCGGGTCCGGCTTCCGGCCGGGCCCGCTGTCGGCATCCCGGGCAGCGAAGATCACAGTCTCAGCGGGCGGACGACCGTACCCCCGCGGAGCCCGCCGCCGGTAGGCTGCGCGCGTGGCTCAGATCCAGATCCCCGCTGACATCAAGCCCGCAGACGGCCGTTTCGGCTGCGGACCGTCCAAGGTGCGCCCCGAGGCCCTCAGTGCCCTCGCCGCCACCCAGACCTCCCTGCTCGGCACCTCCCACCGCCAGGCCCCGGTCAAGAACCTGGTCAAGCGCGTGCGCGAGGGCGTGAGCAGCCTCTTCTCGCTGCCGGAGGACTACCAGGTCGTCCTCGGCAACGGCGGCTCCACCGCCTTCTGGGACATCGCCGCCTTCGGCCTGGTGCGGGAGAAGTCCCAGCACCTGGACTTCGGCGAGTTCTCCTCGAAGTTCGGCTCCTCGGTCAAGGCGGCCCCGTGGCTCGCCGAGCCGAGCGTGATCAAGACCGCCCCGGGCACCCACCCGCTGCCGGTCGCCGAGGCAGGCGTGGACGTCTACGGACTCACCCACAACGAGACCTCGACCGGCGTCGCGATGCCGATCAAGCGCCCGGCCGGCGCCGACGAGGGCTCGCTGGTCCTGGTGGACGCCACCTCGGGCGCCGGCGGCCTGCCGGTGGACATCACCGAGACCGACGTCTACTACTTCGCCCCGCAGAAGTCCTTCGCCTCCGAGGGCGGCCTGTGGCTGGCCACCTTCTCCCCGGCCGCCCTGGAGCGCGCCGCCGAGATCGCCGCCTCCGGCCGCTACATCCCGCCGTTCTTCTCGCTGCCGACGGCCATCGACAACTCGTCGAAGGACCAGACGTACAACACCCCGTCGATCTCCACGCTGTTCCTGCTGGCCGACCAGCTGGAGTGGCTGAACGGCAACGGCGGGCTCGACTGGGCCGTCGCCCGCACAGCCGACTCCTCGTCCCGGCTGTACTCCTGGGCCGAGAAGTCCTCCTTCGCCACCCCGTTCGTGGCGAACCCGGCCGAGCGCTCCCAGGTGGTCGGCACCATCGACTTCGACGAGTCGGTGGACGCCGCCGCGGTCGCCAAGGCACTGCGTGCCAACGGCATCGTGGACACCGAGCCGTACCGCAAGCTGGGCCGCAACCAGCTGCGCATCGCGATGTTCCCGGCGATCGACCCGGCGGACGTCGAGGCGCTCACCCAGTGCATCGACTTCGTGGTCGAGCAGCTCTGAGCACCCGCTGAGGCATGCGTGAGGGCCACCGCCCACCCGGGCGGTGGCCCTCACGGCCGTTCCCGGCCTACCTGCCGGCCAGTGAGCTGATCAGCACGACGACCAGCAGCAGCACCAGGGTGCCGGAGACGATGCGCATACGAGTCTTGGGATCCACGGTCAACGAGCGTACCTCCGTCGCACGCCCGACCGGACGGCGAGGCCGCCCGGGGCCTCAGCACCAGTCCGCGAGGGGCCAGGAACCCAGCGACTCGTAGTGCGCGGAACCGCCGTCCAGGTCGCTCTTCATCAGGTGCAGCTCGGCGGCCTCCCACTCCGGCCCGCGGTAGTCCGCCAGCGCCGCCGCCAGGCCGTCCAGCTCGGCCGCGGCGACCCGCTGGACGGCCCGCCGGTGGCCGCGCGAGGAGCCCGCCCGGGCGAGCGTGAGGTGCGGGTGGAAGGCGAAGGTGTCGGCCGACTGCCCGACCACCTCGGCGGTGGCCTCGGTGACGGCGTCGGCCAGTCGGCGCAGCGCCCAGGTCTGCCCCTCGATGCCGGCCCAGAGCACGCGGTCCCCGAACCGCCCGGCGCCCGCGATCCGCAGCCGGTGCACCGGGTGGAGCTCGGCGACGCCGGCCAGGCCCGCCGACAGCGCCGGCAGCCACTCGGCGGGCACCTCGCCGAGGAAGGCCAGGGTCAGGTGCCAGCCCTCGGCCGTGGTCCAGCGCAGCCGGTCCGCCCCGGGCAGCCCGCGCACCGGCGCGACGGCGTCGGAGAGCCCCTGCAGTGCCGCGACCGGCGGGAGCACCGCCACGAAAAGCCTCATGCCGCCATTCTCCCGTTCCGCGGGGGCCGGCGCGTGGGCGCGTTCCGGCGGCGCGGGGCCCCGGCCCGCCCGCGGGCTGCCGGAACGGACCCCCGGCGCGGGGCTTCCGCCCCGAGCCCCGCGCGCGGGCATCCGACGCAAGTCCCCGGTGCCGGCATCCGGCGCGGGCCCCGGCCGGGGCTTCCGGCGCCCGCGGCTTTGGGCTAGAACGGTTCCATGATCGATTCCAGTGGCATGAAGATCCGCACCGGAGGTCCGGGGGACATCCCCGACATCCTCGCCCTGCTCGACGGCGCCGTGGCCTGGCTGGCCGCCCGGGGCCGCACCGGCCAGTGGGGCGACCAGCCGTTCAGCACCACGCCCACCCGGGTCGAGCACATCGAGCAGTACGGCCGCGAGCCGTTCCTGATCCGCCTCGCCGTCGACGACGAGGGCCGTACGGTCGGCTCGTGCGTGCTCTCCGAGGTGCGCGGCACGTACATCCCCGCGGTGGACGAGCGCGAACTGTTCGTCCGCAACCTGGTCACCGACCGCACCCGCAAGGGCTCGGGCATCGGCGCCGCGCTGATCGCCGACGCCGTCGAGGAGGCCCGCCGGCGCGGCATCGGCCTGCTGCGGGTGGACTGCTACGGCGGCGGCGACCGCAGGCTGGTCGCGCAGTACCGGGCGCTCGGCTTCACCGAGACCGAGAGCTTCGAGGTCGAGCAGCCGAACGGCGTCTGGCCCGGCCAGGTCCTCGCCATCCGGCTCTGACCCGACGAGTCCGGCTCCGACGCCACGGACCCCCGGGGGCGAGAGCCCTCGGGGGTCCGTGGCGCATCGGACGACGCGCCGGGCGACGCACCCGGCGGTGCGCCGGGCGACGCTCCCGACGATGCGTCAGCAGGCCGCGGCCAGCTCCGACTTGCGCGCCACGCCGGTCCGCGGCACGACGGCCACCACCCGGCCGCCGCGCCCCGGGTGCAGGTCGAAGCGCACCCGCAGGTCCGCGCTGCGGGCCAGCACCAGGCCGACCGTCGCGGCCGCCAGCGCGGACACCAGCCCGCAGGCCAGCAGGCCGAGCCGGGGCCCGTACGAGGCGGTCACCCAGCCGACGATCGGGGCGCCGATCGGCGTGCCGCCGGTGAAGACCAGCACCAGCAGGCCCATCACCCGGCCGCGCATCTCGGGGTCGGTGGCCAGCTGCAGCGTGGAGTTGACCGAGGTGTTGAAGCTCAGCCCGAACACCCCGATCAGCATCAGCAGCAGCGCGAAGGTCCAGTAGTCGGGCGCGAAGGCCGCGACCACCTCCAGCGCGCCGAAGGCCAGGGCCGCCCCGACCAGCCGCCGCAGTCTCGGCGCGCCCCGACGGGCGGCGAGCAGCGCGCCGGCCAGCGAGCCGACCGCCATCGCGGTGTTCAGCAGGCCGTACTGGCCGGCGCCGACCTTGAAGGTGTCGTACGCGAAGCCGGAGAGCAGCGTCGGGAAGTTGAAGCCGAAGGTCCCGATGAACCCGGCCAGCACCATCGGCCAGAGCAGTTCGGGCCGCTCCTTCACGTACCGCAGGCCCTCGCGCAGCTGCCCCTTCTCGCGGGCGATCGGCTCGGTCGGGCGCAGTTCGCTCTCGCGCATCGCGAGCAGCCCGCCGATCACGGCGGCGAAGGACAGCGCGTTGACGGCGAAGGCCCAGCCGCTGCCGACCGCGGCGATCAGCAGACCCGCGACGGCGGGGCCGACCAGGCGGGCGGTCTGGAAGTTGGCGGCGTTCAGGCTGACGGCGTTGGCGAGGTCCTTGGGCCCGACCATCTCGGAGACGAAGGCCTGCCGGGTCGGGTTGTCCACCACGGTGACCAGGCCGAGCAGCAGCGCGAAGGCGTACACGTAGTACGGCGTCACCACGCCGCCGATGGTCAGCACGGCGAGGCCGGCGGCCAGCAGGCCCATCGCGCCCTGGGTGTGGATCAGCAGCCGGCGCTTGGGCATCCGGTCGGCGAGCACGCCGCCGAACAGGCCGAGCAGCAGCATCGGCAGGAACTGCATGGCGGTGGTGATGCCGACCGCGAGCGGGCTGCCGGTGAGGCTCAGCACCAGCCAGTCCTGGGCGATGCGCTGCATCCAGGTACCGGTGTTGGACACCACCTGGCCGGCGAAGTAGTAGCGGTAGTTGCGAACGCGCAGGGAGGAGAACATCCCCCCGGGCCTGGTGAAGCCGGCGCCTGTGGGGGACGAGGCCGCAGGGGTGCGGCCCTGAGCGGCGGGGTCCGCCGCGGTGCGTTCGTCGGGGTCGTCGTCGCCGCTGCCGGGCAGCCCCGTGGGGGCGGGTGCCTGGGCGTCGGCTGCCGCGGCGCTCGCCGCGGAGGGGTCGGTGGTCGGGCCGTCGGTACGGATGGCGGCGGCGCTGGCTGCGGCCGGCGGTGTCACTGTGGTCTCCCCTCGCGGCGCGACGGCCATGGCGGTGGCCGTCGCGCTCCTCGTGTCGGTGGTCGGTCCTGCGGTGATGCGGGCTCCTTCTCCTCCCGGCCGGCGAGCCGGGTTCGGTGTGCCTTGAGGTGTTCGAGCTACAGGTGGGCGAGCTTGTAGAGCACGGGCGCGGCCTCCCGGAGGACGGCCCACTCCTCCTCGTCGAGCCCTTGGGCGAGCTCGGCGAGCCAGACGTTTCGGCGCCGACGACTCTCCGCGAGGATCGTCTCGGCCTGCTCGGTGCTGCTGACGACCACCTGTCGGCGGTCCTCGGGGTGCGGCTCCCGCCGCACCAGCCCCTTCTCCTCCAGCATCGCGACGATCCTGGTCATCGAAGGAGGCTGCACGTGCTCCTTCCGGGCGAGCTCACCCGGCGTCGCCTTCCCGCACCGGGCGAGGGTGCCCAGCACTCCCATCTCGGTGGGACTCAGCGACTCCTCCACCCGCTGGTGTTTGAGTCGTCGGGAGAGGCGCATCGTGGACGACCGCAGCTGACTGATCGCTGCGAGGTCCTGCTCGGACATCTCGGGCATCTCTTTAGACTACGTCATTACCCTCGCTAAAGAAAATCGGGTTCCCGCCGCCGCGCCGGAGCATCGGCCCGGTGACATATTGGTCATGGGCCTCAGGTCTCGACTCCCAGAAGGGCCGACCAGTCATGTCCGACCTCGTCTCCGAGCAGTCCGCGCCGTCCTCGCAGGCCACGCCGTCCGCGTCGGCCGAGCAGGGCGCACCGGGCGACACCGGGTTCGCCCGGCTCGCCATGGTCACCATCGACTGCGCCGACCCGGTCGCGCTGGCGTCGTTCTACGGCGAGCTGCTGGGCTGGGAGACGCGGCACGTGGACGAGCACTTCGCGATCCTGGACAACCCGGAGGGCGGCAGCCCGCTGGGCTTCGGGCGGGTGCAGGGGTACCGGCCGGAGCCGTGGACGGAGCCGGACGGGAGCAAGCACTTCCACCTGGACTTCTACGTGGACGACCTGGAGGAGTCCACGGCGAAGGCGCTCGCGCTCGGGGCGACCCAGCCCGCGTACCAGCACGGGCGCACGCTCAAGGTGCTGATCGACCCGGCCGGCCACCCGTTCGGGCTAGCACCCTTGGAGTAAGGCACGAACGGGTCCGGGGAGCGTGCGCAGGCGGTGTCAGGGGTTGGTGCCAAGATCATGCAGGCGCCGTAAAGGTCCATCCTGACCTGGGATTTCACGAAAAGCACGAACGTTGTGCGAGCGCCCGGCAGTGGCTACTGTCCCCCGTTGTCAGGGGCACCACACGCCAGGTCTCCCCTCGGCGGACCCCGTTTCCCCGTTCCCGTGCGTCCCCGTGCCGGTTTCCGCGCGCCCGTCCCGGCCGCCCCGGCCGACCGCGTCCGCCCCTGGCGCCCTCAACCCCTCGTCCAGGGAGCTCAATTGGGTGAGATCCACCATGCCGACCACGGCTGGGTGACACCGGCGGTCTCGTACTTCGTCGCCTGCCTCGGGGCCTTCGTGGCCCTGCGCAGCGCCCGCTGGGCGCTCGTCTCGAAGGGCCGCACCCGGGCCGTCTGGCTGCTCTTCGCATCGACCTCGCTCGGCGCCGGGATCTGGTCCATGCACTTCATCGCGATGCTCGGCTTCTCGGTGACCGGCGTCGAGATCAGCTACCAGCCCGGACTGACCGTGCTCAGCCTGCTGGTCGCCGTCCTCGTGGTCGGCGTCGGCCTCTTCACCGTCGGGTACTGGCGCCGGCGGCCCGCGCTGGCGCTGCTGGTCGGCGGGCTGACCACCGGCCTCGGGGTCGCCGCGATGCACTACCTGGGCATGGCCGCGATGGTCCTGCCCGGCCGGCTCGGCTACGACCACCGGACGGTGGCGCTCTCGGTCGCCATCGCCGTGGTCGCGGCGACGGCCGCGCTCTGGGCCGCCCTGAACATCCGGGGCACGCTCGCCGTGCTGGCGGCGGCGCCGGTGATGGGCGTGGCGGTCTGCGCGATGCACTACACGGGCATGGCGGCGCTGTCGGTCCAGGTGGACTTCTCGCACTCCACCCAGGACGGCGTGATGGCGCTGCAGTTCATCTTCCCGCTCGGGGTCGGGCTCGGCTGCTACGTGTTCTTCGGCTCGCTGGCCTTCGCCGTCTCCCCGAGCCGCCCCACCTCGCAGCCCCTGCTGGCCGGCCCGGCCGCCCCGCTGCCGCCGCGGGCGCCCCGGGCCCCCCGCGTCCCGCAGCAGCGGCCCGCCCGGGCCGGCGTCCGGCGCTGAGCGCGGGCGGGATCACGAACGGACGCCCGGCCGGGGCCCCACCCCGGCCGGGCGTCGTCGTACGGGCACGACGCCGGACCGGCTACTCCGGCCGCCCCAGCAGCCCCGCCACGTGCTCCGGGGTCGCCACCGGGCAGACCTTGTGCACGAAGTCCTGCCGCAGCCGGTGGTACGGCTCGCCGGCCCGGTAGAAGTTGGCGTGCATCCGCCGCAGCTCCTCGGCCCGGTACTCGGCGAGCGGCTTGGTGTCCTCGTCGGCGGCGCGCCGGCGCTTCTTGTCCACCAACCGCCCCGTGAGCTCGGGCGAGGCGGCGATCCGGGCCGCCTCCCGGGCCACCCAGCGGCGGAAGCCCGCCGCGTCCCCGCCGGCCGTACGGTCCACCAGGCCGATCCGGCGGGCGTGCTCGGCCCCGAGCGGCAGCGCCTCGGCGGTGAGCCGCTCGGCCTGCTCGGCGCCGACCCGGTTCGGCAGGGTGTACGTCCAGTACTCGGAGCCGTACAGGCCCATCAGGCGGTAGTGCGGGTTGAGCACCGCCGAGTCGCGGCACCACACCTCGTCCGCGGCGAGCGCCATCATCAGCCCGCCGGCCGCCGCGTTCCCGGCGAGGGCCGCGACGGTGACCTTGTCGGTGGTGGTGAGGACGGCCTCGACGACGTCGTCCATCGCGTTGATGTTCTCCCAGGACTCCAGCGCCGGGAAGGCCGCGCCCTGGATGACGTTGAGCTGGATCCCGTTGGAGTAGAAGTCCCGGGGCGCGCCGAGCACCAGCACCGAGGTGGGCCGGTCGGCCGCCTCCCGGTAGGCGGCCAGCAGCCGGCGGCACTGCTCGGTGCTCATCGCCCCGCCCGGGAAGGCGAATTCGAGGTGGCCGACCTCGCCCTCCTCGCGGTAGCGCAGCTCCGACCAGGTGTCGCGGCGGGCCGCCGCCGCCGGGCTCACCGGCACCTCGCGGACCCGGTACAGCTCGTCGGCGAGCACCGTCGCGGCCGGCAGCTTGAAGGTGGCGGGCCCGCCGGGGGTGCGGCGCGGGCGCAGCTGCGGGATCCACACCGCGCCGTCCACGGTGGCCCGGCAGATCGCGCCGTCCCGGGTGGCCAGCACGGCGCCGGGCACCGGACCGCGCAGCTCGTCCTCGGGATGGCCGCCGTGCAGGAAGAACTCGCGGCCGTACAGCTCGTCCAGCACCCCGGGCTGGGAGTCGGCGGCGCGCAGCTTGCGCAGGACGGTGGCGGTGTCGTCCTGCTCCCAGTCGATCCGGCGCGCGTCCTGCCGCAGGAGGGGCCGCGGCTCGCCGTGCACGTCGGGCCGGCCGTAGTCCAGCGGTTCGGGGGTGAACAGCCCGCCCTCGTAGCGCTGGACGGCCAGCAGGACGGCCTCCACGGCGGCGTCGGCGAGCTCGCCGCGGTACAGCTCGCTCTTGCCGCAGTCGGGGACGGGGAAGTCGACGGACGCCCAGATGTCACCGGCGTCCATCTCCTCGACGGCCTGCAGCACGGTGACGCCCCAGCGCTCCGCGCCCTCGGTGATCGCCCAGTCCAGCGAGGAGGGGCCGCGGTCGCCGGTGGGCCCCGGGTGCACGATCAGGACGGTCCGGGTGGACCAGATGTCCTGCGGGACGGCCTTGGTCAGCATCGGGCACAGGATCAGCTCGGGATCGGTCCGGGCCACCCCCTCCCGCATCTGCTCGTCGCCGAGCGCGAGTTGGACGGCGACCTGGTGGCCGCGCTCGCGCAGCTCGGTGTGGACGCGCTGGGTCAGGCTGTTGAACGCACTGGCGATCAGGAGAATGCGCAAGGGGGGCCTCCGGCGGTACAGGGGTCGCGCGGAGGCGATGAAACCAGGGCATGGACACGTAATGATTACGGTCCGTACCTCGGCGCTCTACCCTCACGCACCCCGCACACCTGTGGTCCCGGCGTGGCCCGCGCTTCGCGGTACCTCCCCAGCCCCTTCTCCGAGTTGGACTGGCGCGCACCCCGCCGGCAGGCACCGCCGGGCCCACCGCGGGCCCGACCCGCGCCTGCGCGACAGGGCCCGGCCCGCGCCCGGCCTACTTCGGGAAGGCCCGGCGGGCCCGCCAGGTGGTGTGCTCGCGGGAGACCGCGTCCTCCGCCTCGGCGGCCAGCCGCGCCCAGCGCGCCTCGGCGTCCGGCGCCCGGACGTCCAGGTCCGAGAGCTGGTTGCCGACGTTCTCCAGCTCGCGCGCAGCCAGCTGGTACGCGGCGGCGAGCGGGCGGAGCTGCTTGAGCTGCGTCCAGGCGATGATCGCCGCGGCCGCTGCCGAGCTCGCTCCGAAGACGTGCACCTGCAGCGCGCCGGTGGCCTGGGCGATGGCGGCGGCCGCACCGAGGATGATCAGCACCGCGATGCCGAGCCCCCAGGAGACCGCCTGCGAGTCGCACGCCTCGGCCCGGGAGCGGTACCAGGTGCGCTGCCCCTCGACCCGGGTGCGCAGGTAGAACGTGCGCCGGGCGGTCAGGCTCTCGGCGCGCAGCCGCCGCATCTCCGGGGTGATCTCGGCGACGGTGTCGGGCGGCACGATCTCCGGGTCCTCGAAGGCCCGCAGCACGTCCTCGACCTGCAGCAGGTACCCGCGGTCCACGTCGGCGGACTCCGCCTCGCCGTCGAACGGGCGGGCCCGGACGGTGTACTTCCAGGCCAGCGTCTTGACCGACTCGGCCGCCGCCCTGGCCTCGTACCAGCGCCCCTGCGGGTTGCTGCGGCGCAGCCGGGACCAGAAGTAGCCGGCCACCAGGAAGGCGGCCACCGAGAACAGCGGCCAGACGTCGAAGTCGCCCTCGTGGTCCGGGCCGGGGAACGACCCGATCATCGCGGCGATCACCAGCATGGCGATCAGGCCGCGGTACCAGCGCAGCGTCTCGCGCTGGCCGTCCAGCGAGGCCTTGTCCGCCGTCCGGAACAGCTCCGGCAGCAGCTGCGCCTCGACACCCCCGGGCGGATCCTGTTGCACCATCGGTCGAGTCCCCTCCCCCTTCTCCGTCCAGCCAGTATTCCCACCGCCAACTGGGCTACACGGGCGCCTTTTTGACACCTTCCGACAGTCGGCCGATACCCGACCTCCGGGTCGCGCGCGCACCGACCCGCCCGCGGAACCGATACGGCCCGCCCGCGGAACGGATGCGCCTTGCCCGCGGACGGGCACGGCCCGGCCCGGCCCCGGAACGGGCACGGCCCCGCACCCGGGTGGGTGCGGGGCCGCGCGGGCCGGTCGGCGTCAGAGCAGGCCGAAGGCCGGCATCAGGTAGTAGAAGGCGAACACCGCCGCCACCGCGTACAGCGGGGCCGGCACGCTGCGGCCGCGGCCGACGGCCAGGCGCAGGATGCAGAAGGTGATGAAGCCGAAGCCGATGCCGTTGGTGATGCTGTAGGTGAACGGCATCATGATCATGGTCAGGAAGGCCGGGATCGCGATCGTGTAGTCGGCCCAGTCGATCTCCTTGACCGAGTTGGCCAGGATCAGGAAGCCGACGGTGACCAGCGCCGGGGTGGCGGCCTGGGCGGGGACCATGGTGGCGAGCGGGGTGAGGAAGAGCGCCACCACGAAGAGCAGGCCGGTGACGATCGAGGCGAAGCCGGTGCGGGCGCCCTCGCCGACGCCGGCGGTGGACTCGACGAAGCAGGTGTTGGCGGAGGCGGAGGTGGCGCCGCCGGCCGCGGTGGCGATGCCGTCGACCATGAGGATCCGGTTGATGCCGGGCAGGTCGCCCTTCTCGTCCAGCAGGTGGGCCTCGTCGGCCACGCCGAGGATGGTGCCCATCGCGTCGAAGAAGCAGGACATCAGCACGGTGAAGACGAACAGCACGCCGGTCAGCACGCCGACCTTCCCGAAGCCGCCGAACAGGCTCACCTTGCCGACCAGCCCGAAGTCCGGGGCGGCGACCGGGTTGCCCGGCCAGGTCGGGACGGTGAGGCCCCACTTCATCGCCGGGACGTCGGCCACCTTGTCGATCACCAGGGCGAGCACGGTGGAGGCCGCGATGCTGATCAGGATCGCGCCGGGCACCTTGCGGATCACCAGGATCAGGGTGAGCAGCAGGCCGACGACGAAGACCAGCACCGGGAAGCCGAGCAGGTGCCCGTTGCCCCCGAGCTGCAGCGGGACGGTGGTGTGCGCGGCGTCCGGGACGCGGCTGACGAAGCCGGAGTCGACCAGGCCGACCAGGCTGATGAACAGGCCGATGCCGATCGCGATGGCCTTGCGCAGGCCGAGCGGGACGGCGTTCATGACCCGCTCGCGCAGACCGGTGGCGACCAGCAGCATGATCGCGAAGCCGGCCAGCACGACCATGCCCATGGCGTCCGGCCAGGTCATCTTCGGGGCCAGCTGGAGCGCCACGATGGTGTTGACGCCGAGGCCGGCCGCCAGGCCGATCGGGACGTTGCCGATCACGCCCATCAGCAGGGTGGTGAGACCCGCGGTGAGGGCGGTGGCGGTGACCAGCTGGGCGCTGTCCAGGTGGGCCCCGGTCACGTCCGTGGCGCTGGCCAGGATGATCGGGTTGAGCACCAGGATGTACGCCATGGTGAAGAAGGTGGCGACACCACCGCGGATCTCGCGCGGCAGGGTGGAGCCGCGCTCGCTGATCCGGAAGTAGCGGTCGACCGCGCCGGTGGGGGGCTGGGGCGCGGCGTCGGCGGGTTCGGGCGACTCGGTGGTCGGCTGGACCACAGGCATGCGTGCGTCCTCTGTGGGGGAGCTGAGGAGGGGGGGTCGACGCCCGGGGCGACGGTGGCCGGGCTGAGACCTTTAAGTATGGTTTCCAGGTCGCACACGCGCTATCTTCGCGCGTAGAGCGTGGGTAGGGCGCGGGCAGGGCCCGGGTAGGGCACAGCCGGGCCCGCGGGAAGCCTCCACGACGGCGGCCGACCCCCGCCGCACCGTACGCTTGCCCCATGCCCAAGACGCCGCTGCACCCCTCGCCCCCTCCGCTGGAGGCCAACGACGTCGCCATCGTCGGCGGCGGCACGGTGCTGTGGTTCGTCGCCTTCCTCGCCCTGCTCCCCTTCCAGGGCACGCTCTCCCAGCACGGCCACGGCACCTGGCCCTGGATCTGCCTGTCCGGCGGACTGCTCGGCCTGATCGGCCTCTGGTACTGCCGCGCCCGGCGGGACGCGATCGCCCGCAGCCGTGCCGCCGGGGCGGCCGGCACCACCGAACGCGCGACGGACGGCAACGGTCAGGACCCGGCCACCCGGTCGGACTGAACAGTCCTTTAGTAGCACGCATCGGACATAAGGCGCCCGTAGAGTCGGTGCCATGACGCAGCCTGCGCAGCCAGCTGACGAGCAGCCGACCGGCGGAGAGCGCCAGGACGGCGCCCACCCCCTCGGGCTGCTGCCCGGCCGGCTCGGCGGTCTGACCGGCGCCGAGGTGGCCGAGCGGGTCGCGAAGGGACAGGTCAACGACGTCCCGGTCCGGTCCAGCCGCACCACCCGGGAGATCGTCCGGGCCAACGTCTTCACCCGCTTCAACGCGATCATCGGCGTGATGTTCGGGATCATCCTGGTCGTCGGGCCGATCCAGGACGGCCTGTTCGGCCTGGTCATCGTCGCCAACACGGCCATCGGCATCATCCAGGAGCTGCGCGCCAAGAAGACCCTGGACAGCCTGGCGCTGATCGGCGAGGCCCGCCCGCAGGTCCGCCGGGACGGCGCCGCCCGGCAGATCGGCGTCTCCGAGATCGTCCTCGACGACACCGTGCTGCTCGGCATCGGCGACAAGGTGATCGTGGACGGCGAGGTCACCGAGGCGGACGGCCTGGAGATCGACGAGTCGCTGCTCACCGGCGAGCCCGATCCCGTGCTCAAGCAGCCCGGCGACCAGGTGATGTCCGGCAGCTTCGTGGTGGCCGGCGCAGGCGCCTTCACCGCCACCAGGGTCGGCCGCGAGGCGTACGCGGCGCAGCTCGCCGAGGAGGCCAGCAAGTTCACCCTGGTGAAGTCCGAGCTGCGCAGCGGCATCGACAGCATCCTGCGGTTCATCACCTACCTGCTGATCCCCACCGCGATCGGCCTGATCATCAGCCAGCTGGCCGTCGAGGGCCGGGACTGGCGCGAGGCCGTGCGGCGGATGGTGGCCGGGATCGTCCCGATGGTCCCCGAGGGGCTGGTGCTGCTGACCTCGGTGGCCTTCGCGATCGGGGTGATCCGGCTCGGCCGCAAGCAGTGCCTGGTCCAGGAGCTCCCGGCGATCGAGGGCCTGGCCCGGGTCGACACCGTCTGCCTGGACAAGACCGGCACCCTCACCGAGGGCGGCATGGACGTGATCGACCTGCGGGTGCTCTCGAACGGGGAGCCCGCCACCGTCGACAAGGAGACCGTCAAGCGCGCGCTCGCCGTGATGGCCGGCGCCGACGCCCGCCCCAACCCGTCCATGCGAGCGGTCATCGACGCGTACGGGCGCGGCGAGGACACCGCCGGCGGTGGGAACGGCGACGGCTGGCGGGTGATCGAGGCGATGCCCTTCTCGTCCGCCCGCAAGTGGAGCGGCGTGCAGCTGCTGGAGCCGCAGGGCGGCGAGGCCAGCTGGCTGCTCGGCGCGCCCGACGTGCTGCTGCCCGCCGGGCACCCGGCGCTGGCCGAGGTGGACGAACTGGGTGCGCGGGGCCTGCGGGTGCTGCTGCTGGGCCGGACGCCCGCACCGCTGGACTCCCCCGATCCGGCGGCCGGGCTCGCCCCGCTCGCGCTGGTGGTGCTGCAGCAGCGGCTGCGCGGCGACGCCGCCGAGACCCTGCGGTACTTCGAGGGCCAGCAGGTCCGGGCCAAGGTCATCTCGGGCGACGCGGCGGTCTCGGTCGGCGCGGTGGCCGGCCACCTGGGCCTGCCCGGCGCAGACCACCCGCTGGACGCCCGCACCCTGCCCGCGGACCCGGAGGAGCTCGCCGAGACCGCCGACCGGACGAGCGTCTTCGGCCGGGTCACCCCGCAGCAGAAACGCCTGCTGGTCGGGGCGCTGCAGTCCCGCGGCCACACCGTGGCGATGACCGGCGACGGCGTCAACGACGTGCTGGCGCTCAAGGACGCCGACATCGGCGTGGCGATGGGCACCGGCTCCGACGCGACCAAGGCGGTCGCCCAGATCGTGCTGCTGAACGACTCCTTCGCGACCCTGCCGTCGGTGGTCGCCGAGGGCCGCCGGGTGATCGGCAACATCGAGCGGGTGGCGTCGCTGTTCCTGGTGAAGACGGTCTACTCGGTGCTCCTGGCGCTGCTGGTGATCTTCACCCACTCGCCGTACCCGTTCCTGCCCCGGCACTCCACCCTGCTGTCCTCGCTGACCATCGGCATCCCGGCGTTCTTCCTGGCGCTCGCCCCCAACAACGAGCGGGCCCGCACCGGTTTCGTGAAGCGCGTGCTGCGGCTGGCGATCCCCGGCGGCATCATCGCCGGCACGGGCACCTTCGTCGCCTACACGCTCGCCCGCATCGACCACGCGACCGACCTCAAGGCCGACACCAGCGTGGCCACCCTGACGCTCTTCCTGATCGCCATCTGGGTCCTCGCCATCGTCGCCCGCCCGTACACCTGGTGGCGGCTGCTGCTGATCGGCTGCATGGGCGGCGCGTTCGCGCTGGTCCTGCTGGTCCCCGCGCTGTCCGACTTCTTCGAGCTCTCCCTGGCCGGCACCCGCGACCCGCTGATCGGCGTCGCCATCGCGGTGGTCTGCGGCATCGCCCTGGAGATCACCTGGCGCTACATGAAGCGCCACGGCCTGGAGTGAGCGGCACCGGGTGAGTGGCGCCGGGCGACGGCGACACGCGCCGCCACATGAGTGACAGTCCCCACCCCGGGGCCCGATGATGGCCCCGGAAGGGGGTGCCGAATGGCGCGCAGGGGTGGGGAGTTGGAGGCGTTCGTCGCCTTCCTGGGCGGACTGCTCGCGGTCGGGCTGACCGTGCTGGCGATGGCGGGCGTCGGCCTGGCGGTCAGGCCGGCGCCCGCACTGCGGGTCGCCGCGCTGGTGACCCTGGGCGCGGTCTGGCTGACCGTCACCGTCACCGTGTACGGCCGGCTGCGGGCGCGCACCGGCTGAGCCCGGCGCGCGCCCGCCGGGCTCAGCCCTCGAAGTCCCGGGCCGCCGACAGCTCGTACGCCCGGTCCGGCTCGCTGAGCGCGGCCAGCACCTCGAAGCGCCGGTGCCACTGCCCGACCGACCAGGCGAGGCCGGCCGCGAGGCCCTCCGGGGTGGCCGCGTGCAGCAGGCCGGGCACCGGCGGGACCTCGAACTCGTCGTCCTCGTCGTCGGCTTCGGCGAGCTCCGGGTCGTACGGCGGCTCCGGGGTGTCCGCCCCGGTGTCCCACCGCCAGTCCACCGCGGCCTCGTCGCCGTCCGGCCCGACGACCAGCAGCTCCTCGTGCTCCTCGTACGCGACGGGGCACCCGGGCAGCAGCTCGCGCACCACGGCCGGCACCCGGTGCAGCACGCCCTCGGAGAGCACCCGGCCGCCGGCCACCTCGCTGGCCAGCGACACGTGCAGCCGCTCGGCGAGGTCGGCCGCGAGCGCCGGGGCGACCGGCAGCAGCGGGTACGGGTGCAGCAGCTGGACCAGGTCGGGGGCGTCCGCGACGACCGCCTCGGTGGCGTCCACCACCACGGTGTGGGCCGGTCGCCGCCCGGTGGCCGGGTCCAGCGGGGGCAGCGCCCGCACCACGTCCAGCGGATCGATCCGCTCGCGCTCCACCCGGGCCAACGCGCTGTGGAGGCCGTGCAGTTGGCGGTGGCCGACCTCGACGGCCGGGTCGGTCATCCGGTCCAGCACCTCGTCCGGCCCGTGCGGCTCGGCGAGCAGCGCGGCCAGCGTGGTGCGCACCCCCAGCGCGTGCAGGAACTGGTCGTCCAGGGTGGTGCGCGCCTCGTCGTAGAGGCCGCGCAGCAGCGGGTCGGCCCCGGCGGCGCGCAGGCCGGCCGGCTCGCGGCCCGCCAGCACCGGGTGGTCGCGCAGCCACCACGCGGTGTACGGGGGCAGGTCGGCGTACGAGCCGTCCGGCAACAGGGTGCGCACCGGGTTGACCACGGCGTCCCGGTACGGCGGGCGGGCCAGCGCGGCGAGCGCCTCGGGCCAGGCGTCGTCGTCCACCAGGTCGAGGTCGCGCACGGCCAGCAGCTCGGCGGCCACCGGCGGCACACCGACGGCCTCGTCGGCCTGCAGGGCCTCCAGCACGTCCTCGGCCCACTCGGCGAGCCCGTCCGGGGCCTCGTCCAGCAGGCCGGTGGGGTGGCCGCCGGCCGCCCGGTCGGCGGGGGCGGTCGGGTCGAGCCGCTCCAGGTCGTCCGGGTCGAGCACCACGTCCTCGGCGCGCACCAGGACGAAGTCGGCCAGCACCCCGACGGCCGCGAGCACCTCGGACCCCCAGCGCTCCAGCAGCTCGTCGTCCACCCAGCCGGCGTCCTCCTCGCGCGCGAGCGCGGCGAACGGGCTGCCGGGCAGCACGAGTTCGCCCGCCCGGGCCGGCTCGCCCTCGTCGTCGAGCAGCGCCAACCGGGCCAGCCAGGGGTGCTCACCCGGCTCGGGGGCGGCCGCCTTCACCAACGCCAGGACGGCGTCGGCGAGTTCGATCGCCGTGTCCAGGTCGTCCTCGGCCAGCTCGTACGAGCGGGCGACGGCGGCGCGTACCTCGGGGGTGTCCAGCACCCCGGCCGGCGTGGCGGTGCCCGCGCCGAGCTTGGACAGCAGCGGGTGGGCGGCCTCGGGGTGCGCCAGGCGCAGGTCGAGCGCGGCCAGTGCGCCGGCCAGCGACTCGGGGTAGCCCGGGAAGGCCGCCCAGTCGGCGTCCTCCGAGGGCAGCAGGACCCGCCGCGGCCCGGTCACCGTCCGGCCGTCCGCGAGCGGCACGGGCAGCGCGCCGAGCGCCTCCGGGTCGGCCCCGCCCAGCGCCGCGTACAGGTTGCGCCACCAGCCGGGGTCGCGGTCCAGGCCGCCGAGCTGGTCCACCACATCGGCCAGCGGCACCCGGCGCACGTTCAGCACCCGCAGCTCGGTGCGGCGCTCCAGACCGGCCGGCAGCAGCCCGGGGAAGATCGGTGCGAGCGCCTCGACCACCGAGCCGTCCGCGCCCTCCAGCAGCGTCGCGTCCCGGGGCCGCAGCGCCGGCGTGCCCTCCTCGACCGGCGCCGGGTGCGGCAGGAACGGCGTGCCGGGCAGCCGGGACAGCACCGCCGCGCGCAGCGCGTTGTCCAGCGCGCCCTGGCCGAGCGGCCCGGGCACGAGGCCGAGCGAGCCGAGGTCGGCTCCGCGGGCGCGCAGCAGGTCGGCGTAGCTGTCGGCGGCACGCTCGGTGAGGAAGTCGGCCAGCGGGCCGGGCGCGACGTGCCGCCGGGTGGAGTCCAGCGGGTAGGAGGCGATCAGCAGCGCGGGCAGGCCGATCGGCTCGTCGCTGGGGGTCGGCGCGTGGAGCACGGACGCGATGCCGGGCTGTTGCGGGACGCCGTCCGCGCCGACCGGCACGGCCCAGGTCACCGTCCAGTACGGGCGGGTGCGCTCCTCGGTGGGCCGGTCGACCAGCAGCTCGGCGGCCAGGCTGCCGGAGGCGCCGGCGGTCTGCCACACCGTCTGCCGCAGCCGGCCGCCCGCGTCGTCGGTGACGGTGACCTCGGTGACGCCGTCCGGGCGGGTCTCGGCGGCGACCCGGGTGAGCGTCCGGGTGCCCTCCGGGGTCTCCACCACGACCTCGGCGAGGCCGGGCAGGGTGAGCAGCAGCGCGTCGTCGATCCCGGCCAGCAGGCGGCGGGTCAGGTCCTCGGCCGCGGCGTCCCGCATCGGCAGCACGACCACCGTGTCGTAGCCCTCGGGGGCCGGACCCTCGGCCGCGAACGGCAGCCGCAGCAGCGGCACGTGGCCGTCCCGGCGACGCAGCTCGTCGGCCAGCGCGGGCTGTGCCTCGGCGAGCGACCGGGCCTCGCCGAGCGACCAGCGCACGCCGCCGGTGGCGCTGAGCACGGCGGGCTCGTCCGTGACGGCGAGGACGGCGGCGAAGCCGACCCCGAACCGGCCGACGGCGGGCGCCTCGCCGCGCTTGGAGGAGGCCCGCAGGGTGGACAGCGACTCGACGGCGGCCGCGTCCAGCGAGGCGCCGGTGTTCGCGGCGGCGAGCACGCCGTCGGCGAGGGTCAGCCGCAGCCGCCCGGGGCCGTGGCCCGCGCGGACCGCCGCGTCGGCCGCGTTCTGCGCCAACTCGACCACCAGGCGGTCCCGGTAGCCGCCGAGCGCGAGCTCCTCCTCGGCGTTGGCGTCCTCCCGGAACCGGGCCGGCGAGGCGGCCCAGGCGTCCAGCACCCGCCGCCGCAGCGCAGCGCTCCCGAAGGGGTCCGAGAGGTGCTCGTCCGTGCCGCTGCCGATGATCCGAGGTTCCACGGGACCTGCCGCCTTCCGCCGCCCTGTACGTCGTAGGGCATTCTTCCCTGCCCGGGCACCCCCGGCGGACCAGGGGCGCCCGCTGCCTCTGCTGAGCCCCCTGTTCCGGTTGGCGAGGGGGGAAGCCGCATGGTCTCCGACGGTGGCGGGAGACCCCGCCGCCCCTGCGCGGCGCGGCCTGTTCGGCCGCCGCTGAGTCCGGGAACGCCGACGGCCCGGCCCGGTGACGAACCGGGGCGGGCCGTACGACGGCGAACTCAGGAGTGGCCGAGTTCCTCGGCGGGGGCGTCGGGCTCGACGGAGCCCGAGGCGCGGTCCGGGTGCAGCTGCAGGGGCTCGACCACCAGCTCGTCCAGGATCAGCTCGGACGGCGCCGGCGGGGCCGGGATGACGGCCGCCTCGGAGTGGCCGCCGCAGCCGTACGCGAACGAGACGATCTGGCCGTCGGCCGGCCCGAACTCGTTGCCGCACACGCCGAAGGCCTGCCCGAGCGAGCCCCCGATCGGGATCAGGAAGCCGCAGCTCCCGCACGAGGCCGGGGCGGCCTGCGCCATCGGGGTCTGCGGGCCGTGGACCTTCTCCCAGCGCTCGGCGGCCAGGTGCAGGCCGAGCCGGGAGAGCACCCGGCTGCGGCCCAGGCCGAGCTCCTCGGCGACGGCGTTGATCCGGGCGCGGGCCGGGGCCGGCTGGACGTGCGGGTCGGTGACGACCAGGTCCTCGTCGTCGGCGAGGGCGACCGCGGAGTTCGGCGCGGGCTCGTCCTCGCCGGTCCAGCCGGGCTCCAGGCGCAGGTCGTCGGCGCCGGTCGGCAGCAGGTCGCCGGGGCCCATGTCACCGGGGCGCAGCCGCTCGCTCCACGGCACCCACTCGGGGGCCAGGACGGCGTCCGGGCCGGGCAGCAGCACGACCTCGTCCAGGGTGACGTTCTTGGCCCGCGGGGCGCGGGCTACGGTGACCGCCCAGTGCCAGCCGCGGTACGCGGCGTCCAGGCACTCGAAGGTGTGGGTGACGACGCGGTCGGCGTCCGCCTGGACGCCGAGGTGCAGCCCGACGGCCTCCGCCCCGACGGCCTCCTCGGCTGCCTGACGGGCGAGTTCGACGGCCTCGGCACAGAGCCGGTCGGGGGTACGGCTTCGCATCGCAGCACTCACGGCGTCGATTCTCTCCCAGTTCTTATGTCGCCCACGGCGTGTTGCCTGGTCCGTCGCGGCTCGGTAGTCCCTCGTCCATTCTGCGCGACCGGAGGCCCCCTCGGGTACCGGCCGCGCCGCTCGACCGGCCTGCCGGCGCCCCGGCGCCCGGCGGGCGGACCTTGGGCAGGCTACCCGCCGCCCGGCACCCCGGCACAGTCCGGGGCGGACGCGGACGTTCCGCGGGCGCTCCGCGAGCACCCGTCGACCGCGCCGAGCGGAGCGCAATCCCGCGTCGCCGCGGCGAATCTGGGGCAGGATGGGCTTGTGGCGGACGACAAACCGTCGCAGCACACACTGCGCGCCTCGCAGGCCGGCAGCCCCGACCAGGCGGACGCCGTGCCGCGACAGCAGCCCCCGGTCCCCGGCGCGGGCGAACCGCAGCCGGCGGGCGGAGCCGAGGCGCCCGCCGCCCCCGTGAGTCTGGTCAAGCCGCCCCGGAGCGCCGCGCCCGGCGAGGTGCTCCGCGGCGTCCCCGGACCGGACGGCCTCCCCGAGTCGGTCGACGCCCCCGGGCCCGACGGCCTCCCCAGGCCGGACGGCGTGCCCGGACCGGACGGCGTGCCGGGACCGGACGGCGTGCCCGGACCGGACGGCGTGCCGGGACCGGACGGCGTGCCCGGACCGGACGGCTTCCCGGCGCAGGACGACGCCCCCGGGCCGGACGGCGCCCACGCCCGGCACCTCACCGCCCTCGACGAGGACCTGGAGGAGGCCCCCGAGCCCCGCCGGCACTTCCTGATCCGCACCGCCTCCGCCGCCGGCTCCCGCACCGGCAAGGTGGTGCACGGCACCGGCCGCCGGATCCGCCGGGCCACCGCCGCCGAGGGCGCGGGCGAGTCCGGCCTCGCCAAGCTGATCGAGCTGCACGCGCTCAACTCCTTCGGCGACATGCTGATCACCATCGCGCTGGCCTCGACCATCTTCTTCTCGGTCCCCACCGGCGAGGCCCGCGGCCGGGTGGCGCTCTACCTGCTGATCACGATGGCCCCGTTCGCCATCCTGGCCCCGGTGATCGGCCCGCTGCTGGACCGCCTGCCGCACGGCCGCCGGGCGGCCATGGCGATGTCGATGCTGGCCCGGGCGGTGCTGGCCTGGACGATGGCCGGGGTGATCGCCGGCGGCGGCATCGCGCTCTACCCGGCGGCGCTCGGCGTGCTGGTGGCGTCCAAGGCGTACGGGGTGGTGCGCAGCGTCGTGGTGCCCCGGCTGCTGCCGAGCCGGCTGTCCCTGGTGAAGGCCAACTCCCGGGTCACCCTGGCCGGGCTGCTGGCCACCGGCGTGGCGGCCGCGGTGGGCGGGCTGCTGCACCTGATCGGCCCGAGCTGGCCGCTGCGCGGCGCCTTCCTGGTGTTCGTCATCGGCACCCTGATGGCCTTCCACCTGCCGCACAAGGTGGACTCGGCCAAGGGCGAGCAGCGTGCCGTCCTGCACGCCGAGGTGCACGGCGAGGGCTCGCACCTGATCCACCACAAGCCACCGCCCGTCAAGGCCTCGCTGCGCACCGTCGGCCCGTCGGTGATCCTGGCGCTGCGGGCGATGTCGGCGATGAAGTGGCTGGTCGGCTTCCTGGTGATGTTCCTGGCCTTCCTGCTGCGGGAGGAGCCGATCGGCGGCCTGCAGCCGACGCTGGCGCTGGGACTGGTCGCGCTGGCGGCGGGCACGGGCAACGCGCTCGGCTCGGTGCTCGGCTCCTGGCTGCGCACCCGCGGCCCGGAGCCGACGATCACCGCGATGCTGCTGCTGGCGACCTGCGCGACGGCGGCGGCCGCGCTCTGGTACGGCGTGGTGACGGTGGTTCTGGTCGCGGGGGTCGCCGGGATGGCGGCCTCGCTGGGCAAGCTGGCGCTGGACGCGCTGATCCAGCGGGACGTCCCGGAGGCGGTGCGGACCTCGGCCTTCGCCCGCTCGGAGACGCTGATGCAGCTGTCCTGGGTGGCCGGCGGCGCGGTCGGCATCCTGCTGCCGCTGAACGGGGTGCTGGGCCTGTCGATCGCCGCCGCGGTGGTCGGCCTGGTGCTGCTGTGGACGCTCCACTCGCTCGTCCGGGTGGGTCTGCGACGGCATCCCGCGGCGCCCCGGGTGGCCTGAACGGGGTGCGGCAACACGCGGTGGCCGACCCCCGCGTAGCGTGATCGGCCTGGCCCGGTAGATTCTGACCCATGAGCCTCAATTCCCGTGCCATCGCCGCCCTCGGCGCCGTCGTCGTGGTCGGCGCCGCCACGGTGGGCACCTCCGTCGCCATCGCGGCCGGCCAGACCGAGCACAACTCGCACCGTGCCACCCTCACGGTCGGCAACTCCTCGACGGTCGCGGACCCGCTGTGCTGGAACAACGGCAGCCCGATCACCGAGGACCTCCAGGACAAGTGCCAGGAGGACGCCACCACCGCCCTGAAGAACGGCACGCTGCCCACCATGGACGTGGTGGCGAGCGACCAGGTCGGCGTCGGCGTCTCCCCGAACGTGGCCTCGTCGGGCTGGTGGGCCTTCAGCAACGGCGGCTCGACCGCCTCCGGCGGGCGCACCAGCCTCTCGGCGTACGCGAAGGGCCCGACCTGGTCGGGTTCCCAGCAGGCGAACAAGATCCTCAACGCCAGCGGCAAGACGCTGATCACGGTGGTCGAGGGCGACAAGAACTCGGACAACCCGATCGCCGTCTGGTACTTCCAGCTGAACACCCAGGACAGCTGACGGTCCTGCGATGACCGCGCACGACGCCGGTAAC
This sequence comes from Kitasatospora sp. NPDC085464, assembly GCF_044541955.1. Classification (NCBI taxonomy): domain Bacteria; kingdom Bacillati; phylum Actinomycetota; class Actinomycetes; order Kitasatosporales; family Streptomycetaceae; genus Kitasatospora; species Kitasatospora sp. NPDC085464. The sequence goes on along the minus strand of NZ_JBITTM010000020.1, from coordinate 117,917 downwards.
GGCGCGCACGAGCAGTCGGGCCCCGCGCGGGCCCGGCTGCTCGTCGTCGTCGCGGTGCCCGCCGAGGCGGAGGCCGTGCTGCGCGGCCTCCCGGGCGGCGCCACCGCCCTGCCGCTGCCCGGCGGCACGCTGCACCGGTCCGCCGGCGCTCCGGTGGACGTGCTGGCCGCCGGGGTCGGCCCGGCCGCCGCCGCGGCCGCCGCCTCCGCCGCCCTGGCCGCCCACCCGTACGCCCTGGCCCTCTCGGCCGGGATCGCGGGCGGCTTCGCCCCGCACGCCCCGGTCGGCGCCACCGTGGTGGCCGACGCGATCGTGGCCGCGGACCTCGGCGCGGAGACCCCCGAGGGCTTCGCGGACGTCACCGAACTGGGCTTCGGCACCGTCCGGCACACCCCGCCCCCGGCCGCCGTCGCGCTCGTCACGGGGGCCCTGGAAGGCCGGGACGGCACCACCGGCCCGGGCGCCGTCGTCGGCCCGGTGCTGACCGTCTCCACGGTCACCGGAAGCGCCGCGCGGGCCGCCGCGCTGGCCGCCCGCCACCCGGGCGCCGCCGCCGAGGCGATGGAGGGCTTCGGCGTCGCCGAGGCCGCCGCCCGGTACGGCGTGCCGGCCCTGGAACTGCGCACCGTGTCCAATCCGGTCGGCCCGCGCGACCGGGCCGCCTGGCGGATCGGCGAGGCCCTGGCCGCCCTGGAGCGGGCCTTCGCGGTGCTGCCCGTCCACGAACTGGCCGCGCGGCACGAGCCGGAACCGGCTGCGCGGCACGAACCGATCGAGGAGGCCGGCCGTGGCTGAACGGCTGAGCATCGCGTACTCGCCCTGCCCGAACGACACCTTCGTCTTCCACGCCTGGGCGCACGGCCTGGTGCCCGGGGCGGACGCCCCCGAGGTGACCTTCGCCGACATCGACGTCACCAACGGCCTGGCCGAGCGCGGCGGGCTGGACGTGCTGAAGATCAGCTACGGCGCGCTGCCGTGGGTCCTGGACGAGTACACCCTGCTGCCCTGCGGCGGTGCGCTCGGGCGCGGCTGCGGGCCGCTGGTGCTCACCCTGCCGGGCGTGGAGGCCCCCGCCGACCTCGCCGGGAAGACCGTCGCGGTGCCCTCCGAGCGCTCCACCGCGTACCTGCTGTTCCGGCTCTGGGCGGCGAAGGCGGTGCCGGGCGGCTTCGGCGAGATCGTCGTGCTGCCGTTCCACGAGATCATGCCCGCCGTCCGGGACGGCCGGGTGGACGCCGGCCTGGTGATCCACGAGGCCCGCTTCACCTACCGGCAGTACGGCCTGCACAGCCTGGCCGACATGGGCGAGGCCTGGGAGGCGGAGACCGGCCTGCCGATCCCGCTGGGCGCGATCGTCGCCAAGCGCTCGCTCGGCGCCGAGCGGCTGCGGGCCGTCGCCGACGCGATCCGCACCTCCGTCCGGCAGGCCTGGGCGGACCCCGGGGCGAGCCGCGGGTACGTGCTGGAGCACGCCCAGGAGATGGACCTGGACGTCGCGGAGCAGCACATCGGGCTGTACGTCACCGAGTTCACCGAGGACCTCGGCGAGGAGGGCTACGCGGCCGTCCGCGCGCTGCTCACCCGGGCCGCCGCGGAGGGGCTGGTGCCCCCGCTCGACCCGGGTGCGCTCGCGTTCGGGTAGTCCTCCCCCCGCTCCGCCCCGCCGCCCTACACGTCGAACTGGTCGGCCACCGCGCGCAGCAGGCCGGCCAGCTTCTGGCCGGTCGGCTTGGCGGGGTAGCGCCCGCGCTGGAGGCCGGGCAGCACCGCGTCCAGGGTGGTGATCAGGTCCTGGACGATCGGGGCCATGTCGTCCGCGCTGCGGCGCTGGGCGGCGGCCACCGAGGGCAGTGCCTCCAGCAGCTGCACGGCCATCGCCTGGTCACCGCGGTGCCCTGCGACCACGCCGAACTCGACCCGCTGGCCCGGCTTCAGCACGGTGACACCGGCGGGCAGCGCCTTGGTGTGGACGAAGACGTCGCCGCCGTCGTCGCGCGACAGGAAGCCGAAGCCCTTCGTCTCGTTGAACCACTTGACCTGGCCGGTGGGCATCTCGAACAGTCCTCGAATGGGTGTGAGGGATCCCGGCCCTGGCCGGGGATCACTGGGTGGTGGGAAAGATGCTGCCGACCTCGACTCGGCGCCCGCGGGCGCTCATGGTCAGCACACTGTCAGGAGCAGACTAACGGTCCGTGACTGCCTCATCCGCGTTCCGCGAAGGATCCGCGTTCCGCGGCCCGATCGGGGCGGTCGGGGTGCGGGGATCTCGCGGCCAGGGGCAACCCGGTACTGGCACGGCCGGGTCGCGGCGCTGCGCGGTCCATCGGCTCACACCCCCGGGTCTGAGGACGCGGGGCGCACCTGTAGCGCCCCTCGGCACACCCTCCATACCCCCGCTCAGCAGGGATCAAAACGTTGAGCTGCCGGGAAACTGCGCAACGTGACGAAGCCGCTCCGGTGGGCGGCCCCGCGGGCCGCTCTGCCAGACTGGGGGCGGTCCGGCCCAGCCCCGAGGAGTGAGCAGACGTGAGCAGCCAGAGCGCCGATCCCGGCGACGTGTACGTCAAGGCCGGGGCGATCGTCTTCGGTCTCGGTGCACTCGCCACCCTGGTCACCTTCGTCCCGCTGTTCCTGCACCTGACGCCGCTCCCGACCGCCGCGTACTGGCTGAGCATGCTGATGCCGGCCGGTTTCCTGGCCGCGCTGACCGGACTGTTCCTGAACGCCCGCGACCAGCGCCGCCGCGTCGAGTCCTGAGCCCGGCCCTGAGTCGGGTCCTGAGCCGGTCCCTGAGCGCGCCCTGACGGGTCGGGTTCCCCGGCCGGGTGGCGGGGCCCAAGGGCAGGCGGCGGGCCCTAGGCCAGGTGGCGGGCCAGCCAGTCCGGGAAGCCGGTGAGGTCCGCCAGGACCACGTCCGCCCCGGCCTCGCGCAGCTCGTCCGCCCCGTACGGGCCGGTGGCCACCGCGACCGCGACCGCGTCCGCGATCCGGGCGCCCAGGATGTCGCCGAGGTGGTCGCCGACGTAGATGCTCGCGCCCTGCTCGCGCAGGGCCTCGCCCTTGGTCTCGGCCCAGAGGTCGCCGATCAGCACGTCCGCCGGCAGGCCGGCGTGCTCCAGGTGGAGGCGGGCGTTCGGCTCGTACTTCCCGGTGATCACGGCGACCCGGCCGCCGTGGGCGCGGACCGCCTCGACGGCGGCGTGCGCGCCGGGCAGGGCCACGGTCGGGGCGAAGGCGTGGTCGCGGTAGAGCTCGCGGTAGCGCGTCGCGGCCCGTTCCACCTCCTCCTCCGGGAACCAGTTGCGGATCTCGTCGAGCAGCGGCGGGCCGAGCCTGGTGACCGCCAGGTCGGCGTCGATCGGGGTGCCGGTCTCGGCGGAGAGCGCCAGGTAGGTGGCGTGGATACCCGGCCGGGTGTCCAGCAGCGTCATGTCGAGGTCGAAGCCGACGGTGAGCGGGGCCTGTGGGGTCGCGGGCATGCCGCCAGGCTATCCAACGGACAGCCGGGGCCACGAGGCGATTTGCCCCGCCTTCGCGGCGGAACTTAGGTTTACCTGAGTTGTCCGCGGAGAGGGCCCATGACCGACGACACCACCGCACCGCCCGGTGCGCCGCACCGGGCGCCCCGGCACCGAACGGCGTGGCTCGCCGCCGCCCTGGCCGTCCTGGCCGCCGCGGTGCTGCTGAGCCTCGCGGTCGGCAGCCGGACCGTCCCGTTCGGCGAGACCCTCGACGCCCTGCTGCACGGCGGCAGCACCGCGAACGCCGTGGTGATCCGCGAGCTCCGGGTGCCGCGCACGGTCGTCGGCCTGGCCGTGGGGGCGGCGCTCGGCCTGGCCGGGGCCGTCATGCAGGGCCTGACCCGCAACCCGATCGCCGATCCCGGCATCCTCGGCGTCTCCCAGGGCGCGGCGGCCGGCGTGGTGGTCGCCATCTCCGGCTTCGGGGTCTCCACCCTCACCGGGTACGTCTGGTTCGGCTTCGCGGGCGCGGCGATCGCCACCGTCCTGGTCCACGGGCTCGCCGGGCGCGGCCGGGGCGGGGCGACGCCGGTCAAGCTGGCGCTGGCCGGCTCGGCGATGTCGGCCTTCATCGCCTCGCTGAACACCCTCGTGCTGACCACCGACGCGGCCACCATGGACCGGTTCCGCTTCTGGCACGTCGGCTCGCTCTCCGGGCGGACCTCGGACGTGGCCTGGCAGCTGCTGCCCTTCCTGGCCGTCGGCACGGTGCTGGTCCTTGCGGTGGCGCGCGGGCTGGACGCGCTGGCGCTCGGCGACGACACCGCGAAGGGGCTGGGCGCGAGGACCGGCGCCGTCCGGGCGCTCGGCGCCCTCGGCGCGACCGTCCTCACCGGCTCGGCGGTCGCGGCGGCCGGCCCGATCGCCTTCATCGGCCTCGCCGTCCCGCACGCGGCCCGCGCCGTCGCCGGCGCCGACCACCGCTGGATCCTCGCCTTCTCCGCCGTCCTCGGCCCGGCCCTGCTGCTGCTCGCCGACACCCTCGGCCGGGTCCTGTTCCCGCCGTCCGAGGTCCCGGCGGGCGTGATGACGGCCCTGGTCGGCGTCCCGGTGCTGGTGGCCCTGGTCCGTCGCCGGAAGGTGGTCGCCGCATGAGCGCCGTCTCCTCCGGCGCGGGCCGCGTGCCGCTCCGCGGCTACTCCGTGGTGCGGGCCGGGCGGGCCTCCTTCCTGCTGCACCGGCGCTCGGCGTTCGTCGCCGCCGGGCTGCTGGCGGCGCTCGCCGGGGCGGTGGTGGCCTCGCTGTGCCTGGGCGAGTCCACCGTGTCGCCGGCCGAGGTGGTCAAGGTGGTGCTCGGGCGGCCGAGCCCGGACGAGCTGGTGGTCGGCGAGTTCCGGTTGCCGCGGGTGGTGGTCGGACTGCTGGTCGGCACGGCGCTCGGCCTGGCCGGCGCGCTGATCCAGACCGTCGCCCGCAATCCGCTGGCCAGCCCCGACGTGGTGGGCGTGACCTGGGGCGCGACCGCGACGGTGGTCGGCCTGACGGCGTACGGCGTGGTCGGCTCGACCGGTCAGGCGCCGTACGCGGCGGTGGCCGGCGGCCTGGTGGCCGGGCTGCTGGTGTACGCGCTGGCCTGGCGGCGCGGGCTGCACGCGCAGCGCTTCGTGCTGGTCGGCATCGGGATCAGCGTCGCCCTGTCCTCGCTCACCTCCGTCTTCCTCACCAAGGGCGACGGCTTCCAGGCGCAGGCCGCGAAGGTCTGGATGACGGGCAGCCTGAACGGCGCCGGCTACGACCAGGCCGGCTGGCTCGTCCGGGTGCTGCTCGCGGCCCTGCCCGTCGCGCTGTGGGCGGCGCGCGCCCAGCGGTCGATCTCCTTCGACGACGCGACCGCGGTGGGCCTCGGCCTGCGACTGGACCGGATCCGGCTGGGCATGGCGCTGCTGGGCATCGTGCTGGCCTCCTGCGCGGCCGGGGCCGCCGGGCCGGTGGACTTCGTCGCGCTGATGGCCCCGCAGATAGCGCTGCGGCTGGCCCGCTCGGCGCAGGTCCCGCTGTTCTGCTCGGCGCTGACCGGCGCGCTGGTGGTCGTCCTCGCCGACCTGATCGCCCGGCGGCTGCTGGCGCCGACCGAGCTGCCGGTGGGCGTGGTGACCGGCATGGTCGGCGCGCCGTACCTGATGTGGCTGCTGATCCGATCCCGCCGTGGAGGTTCCTGAGATGTCCGCCCACCGTCTGGAGGCCCGGGGCCTCACCCTGGCCTACGAGACGCGCACGGTCGTCGAGGGCCTGGACGTCCGCATCCCCGACGGCCGGGTGACGGTGATCGTCGGCCCGAACGCCTGCGGCAAGTCGACCCTGCTGCGGGCCCTCGGCCGGCTGCTGAAACCGGTCCGGGGCGCGGTGCTGCTGGACGGCGAGGAGCTGGCGCGGATCCCGACCAAGCGGATCGCGCAGCGGCTGGGCCTGCTGCCGCAGTCGCCGACCGCCCCGGAGGGCATCTCGGTGGCGGACCTGGTCTCGCGCGGGCGCCAGCCGCACCAGAGCTGGTGGCAGCAGTGGTCGCCGGAGGACGAGGCGGCGGTCTCGGAGGCGCTGGAGCGCACCTCGACCGCGGAGCTGGCCGAGCGCAGCATGGACGAGCTGTCGGGCGGCCAGCGCCAGCGCGCCTGGATCGCGATGGCGCTGGCCCAGGGCACCGACATCCTGCTGCTGGACGAGCCGACCACCTACCTGGACATCGCGCACCAGGTGGAGGTGCTGGACCTGGTCCGCCGGCTGAACGTGGAGCGCGGGCGGACGGTCGTCGCCGTGCTGCACGACCTCAACCAGGCGGCCCGGTACGCCGACCACCTGGTGGCGATGCGGGACGGCCGGGTGGTGGCGCAGGGCGCCCCCGGGGAGGTGGTGACGGCGGAGCTGGTGCGCGAGGTGTTCGGGCTGGACTCGGTGGTGGTGCCGGATCCGGTGACGGGCACGCCGCTGGTCGTCCCGGGAGCTCCGTGGGCGGCGACGGCGGCGGTGGACGCCTGACGGCACACCCATCGGCACTTTAGCTGCCATTTCGGACATAATCGACGGCGCCCCGACCACACCAGTCTCCCGAGGACCGCCGATGCCCCGGATCACCCGCCGCACCCTCCTCACCGGCCTCGGCGGGGCCGCGCTCGCGGCCTGTACGGGCGGCACCAGGCAGACCCCGGCTCCGGGCCCGGCGGCCGCCGGCGACCTCGACCCGAGCGCCTCGCCGACCGTCACCCCGGCGCCGCCGGTCACCGTGAACACCGCCACCGGGCCGGTGCTGGTCCCGGCCGAGCCGATGCGGGTGGTCGTGCTGGACACCGACGCGCTCGACTCGGCGCTGACCCTCGGCATCACCCCGGTCGGCGCCGCGCTCCCCGCCCGCGACACCCGCTACCCCGACTACTGGCCGGCCTCCCGGACCACCGGGATCCGGCTGGTCGGCCCCGCCGGTGCGCCCGACCTGCCGACCGTACGGGCGCTGCGGCCGGACCTGATCCTCTCCAACCAGGCGCGCGACGGCGACCGCTACGACCAGTTGCGCGAGCTCGCCCCCACCGTGCTCACCCAGACCACCGGCGCGCCCTGGAAGGCCGACTTCGAGCTGCACGCCCGGGCGTTGGGGCGGGTGGCCGCCGGGGAGGCCTTCGCCGACGCCTACCAGAAGCACGCCGGGCAGGTGGCGCAGGCACTGTCGGCGGCCCGGCTGTCCGGGCGCCGGGTGAGCCTGGTGCGGTTCGTGGAGGGCGGCGGGATCCGGCTGTACGGCCGGCAGAGCTTCCCCGGGACGGTGCTCGCCGATGCCCAGGTGGGGCGGCCGGACGCGCAGAACGTCGACCAGTCGGACTTCGAGGTCCCACCGGACCAGATCGCGAAGGCGGACGGCGACCTGCTGCTCTACGCGACGTACGGCGATCCCGAACAGGCGGGCCTCGACGCGGTGCTGGCGAGCCCGGGCTGGCAGGCGCTGGGGGCGGTCAGGGCGCACCGGGCGTTCCCGGTGGACGACCAGTTGTGGTTCCAGGGGATCGGTTACACCGGGGCCAACTACGTGCTGGACGAACTGCAGCGCTTCCTCGGCGCGTGAGCAGCGGCCCGCTCGGGCACGATCGATCACGATTCGGTCCGACGTTAGGCGCTTGACCTGCCGCTCCGTCAGAATGAGCCGAAAAATCACGGCTCACTCCGGGGGACGACACAGTGTCAACTACCGCACCCACCAACGCAGCTCCGCATGCTCCGGCCCGCAAGGGGAAGGCGGCCGCCCTCGGCTGGCTGATCAGCATCGGCTTCAACGTCGTCGCGCCGATCATGATCTACAACCAGCTGCACGACCACGGCTACAGCGAATCCACCGCCATCCTGCTCTCGGGCCTGGGGCCGGTGATCGACACCCTGATCTACCTCGTCTGGCACCGCCGGATCGACGAGTTCGCCGTGGTCTCCCTGGTCTTCGTCGCCCTGACCCTGGTCGTCGCACTGATCGGCCCGCAGGACCCGAAGATGCTGCTGGCCAAGGACTCCTTCGTCTCCGGCCTGCTCGGCGTGCTCTACCTGGTCTCGCTCGCCGCCCCGAAGCCGATCATGTTCTACTTCGGGCGCAAGTTCGCCACCGACGGCACGCCGGAGATGGTCGCCTGGTGGAACTCCATGTGGCAGTACCCGGGCTTCCGCAAGGTCCAGCGCAACCTGACCATCGTGTGGGGCGTGGCCTTCGTCCTGGAGGCCGTGCTGCGGATCGTGCTGGTCTACACCCTGTCGCACGGCACCGTGGTGACGGTCAACAACATCCTCCCGTACGTGGTGCTCGGCGGGCTGGTCTACTTCACCATCGCGTACGCCAAGCGGGCCGGCGCCAAGGGCCGGGCCGCTGCGGCCGCCGCTGCCGCTGCCACCGGGGCCGCCTCCGCCGAGGCCACCGCGGCGGTGTGAGTCAGCGGGTGCCCGCGTAACGGGCCGGGGAGACACCGACCGCGGCGGTGAAGTCGCGGGTGAGGTGGGCCTGGTCGGCGTAGCCCAGCTCGGCGGCGAGTGCGGACAGGTCCAACTCGCCGCCGAGGCGCGCGCGTTCGGCCGCCTCGTGCAACCGGGCGCGGCGCAGCACCCACTTCGGGGAGGCGCCGACGTACTCGGCGAACAGGCGCTGCAGACGCCGGACGCCGAGGCCGAACTCCCCGGCCAGGTCGGCCACCCGGCACAGGTCCGGCCGGCCGGTGATGCGCTCCACCATCGCCGCGACCTCCTCGGCGACCGGGTCCGGCGCGGGCAGCCGGGGCAGCAGGAAGGCGTCCGCGAGGGCGGCCGGGTCCGCCGCGTCGCCCAACAGCACCGGGTTGAGCCGGTCGGCCGCGGGCCCGAAGAACTCGGCGGCCGGCAGGGTGCGGTCGGCCAGCTCGCCCACCGGGCAGCCCGCGAACGGCCGGAAGGCACCCGCGCGGAACCGGACGCCCAGCACGTGCCCGGCGCCCTCCAGCCGGCGGACGAACAACGAGCGGACCACCCCGTAGACGGTCGCCCGCGGGGCCTCGAACACCAGATGGACGTTGGGGTGGGCGAGCACCTTCTGCTCGTACGCCGGCAGCCCGCGCAGGTCCCAGCCGACCCGCCAGTAGTACTCGACGAACCGCGCCACCTCGGGAGCCGGCTCCAGCCGGTCCACGCTGATCAGCTCGGCCGCCCGGGCCGGGTGGAGCACGCCGCGGCCGAGATCCGGAGAGTCCATGGCGGCCACGTTAGCCGTCGCGTTTCTTCAAGACCCGGTGGTGCGTCCCGGCGCAGGATCGGGGGCATGAACGTCCACCCGATGCACCCCTTCCTGGCCCGCGCCGCCTCCGCCGCGGCCGGAGTCGCCGCCGCCGTCCCGGCCGACCACCCGCCGACCGCGCCGACGCCCTGCGCGGACTTCGACACCCGCGCCCTGGTCAACCACTGGGTGCTCTACACCTCGCACGGCCTGGAGCACCGGGCCCTGCGCACCGAGCTGCCCCCGGAGCTGAGTGCGCGGGACTTCACCGCCGACGCCGAATGGCGCTCGGCGTACGCGGCACAGCTGGAACGCGCCGTCGCGGCGTGGTCCGACCCGGCCGTCTGGGAGGGAGACCTCGACCTCGGCGGCTCGCCGGTCCCGGCGGTGGGGATCGCCCGGATGCTGATCCTGGAGCTGCTCCTGCACGGCTGGGACGTCGCCCGGGCGACCGGCGGGGAGATCGAGGTGGACGAGGACCTCGCCCTTCTGGTCGGCGAGATCGTCGCCGAGAACGCCGAGCTGTACCGGCAGTACGAGGGCTTCGCCGGGGCGGTCGCCCTGCCGGACGACGCCTCCACCTGGGACAGTGCGCTCGCCGCCTCGGGACGCGACCCGCACTGGAAGGCCTAGCGAGGCCGGGGGCCGCCCAGTGCGGCGAGGAGCTTGCCGCGCAGGAGCCGTACCGCCGGGGAGTGCTGGTCACGGCGGCCCGTGAGGCCGAGGCAGGAGCGGACGGCGGCGTCGGCGATCGGGACGGTGCTCAGGCCGGGGCCCTCCACGGAGGACGGGCTGAGGATCGCGACGCCGGCGCCGCGTTCGGCGAGGCGCAGGACGGTCGCCGGGGAGCTGGCGTCGATGTCCACGCGCGGATCGAGGCCCAGCTGCGCGCAGGAACGCTCGTAGGCGGCGCGGATGCCGGTGCCCGGGGAGAGACAGAGGATCTTCTCCCCGCGCAGGTCGCCGAGGGTCAGTCCGGGCCGGTCCAGCGGGTGTCCGGCCGGGACGACGGCCGCGACCTTCTCGTCGATGACGATGTCGACGTCCAGGCCCGCGGCGACCTCGCCCGCGTAGCCGATCAGGGCGAGGTCCAGGGAGCCCGACAGGACCTGTGCCTGGAGCAGGTCGGAGTGCCCCTCGTGCAGGCTCAGTTCGATGCCGGGGTGGGTGCGGCCGAGGTCGGCGACCACGTCGAGGAAGGGCGGGATCGAGCAGCCCATGATCATGCCCAGCCGGACCCGGCCGCGCACCGCGTCGGCGAACTCGGCAGCGGTGTGCCGGATGGCGTCCAGGGTGGCGAGGGCGTTCTTGGCGAGCGGAAGGACGGCCTCTCCGGCGGGGGTGAGGCGGACTCGGCGCCCGGAACGGTCGAGGAGCTGCTGGCCCAACTCGTGCTCCAGCTTGGCGATCTGGGTGCTGACGCCGGACTGGCTCACGTGCAGCCGATGGGCGGCGGCGGTGAAGGTCCCCTCGTCGACCACGGCGGCGAGGTAGCGCAGCTGATGCATCTCCATAACTCAGAATGATAGACAACATCGGATCCATCTGTTGGACGAATGGCTCGTCGCGCGGAACGATGGAGTCATGACGACGACGAAGAACGCACGCGAGCTGGCCGAGACCTACTTCACCGCCTGGGAGGCGGGCGACTTCGAGACCCTCCGAGGCGTGCTGGCCGACGACGTGGACTTCGTGGGGGCACTGGGGACCGCCTCCGGCGTGGAGGAGGCACTGGGCGGGCTGCGGGGCCTCGGGCAGGTGCTGGAGAAGATCGACGTGAAGGTGCGGGTCGCCGAGGGCGACGAGGTGATCACCTGGTTCGAGCTGAACACCAGCATCGCGGAGCCCACGCCGACGGTGAACTGGATGCACGTCGAGGACGGCAAGATCGCCCGGATCCGGGTCACCTTCGACCCGCGCGCCCTGCTCGCCGGGTTCGAGAAGAAGAGCTGAGCCCGGAGGGGTAGGGCAGGAGCGCAGGAGGGCCGTGACCAGCGGGGGTGGTCGCGGCCCTCCTCTGCGTGCTGCTACCCGTCCTCGTCGGGCGGGGTCGCACGGAGGGCGGTGACGACGCCCAGGGCGACGGTCGCGAAGGCGAGCGCGAGGAGGACGGCGAAGGCCGCCCCGATCAGGAATCGCACCAGGTCTCGCGGTCGACGTCGAGGAGGAGGGTGAGGAGGTTCAGGAGGGTCGAGGCGGGGGCGGTGCCGAAGCGGACGAGGACCCGGCCGTCGAGGGTCCGGTCGGTGCCGGCGGAGGGGAAGATCAGGCCGAACCTCCTGCCGCGCTCCTGGACTTCGGCCAAGAGGGTGCGGATGTGGTCGTCGGTGTAGTGCCGGATCCGCGGGTCGGTCGGCTTCATGGGGTGGCGCTTCACGCGACACCGTCCAGCTCGAACCAGACCGACTTGCCGCGCTCCTGGGGATCGACGCCCCAGCGGTGGGTGAGGCCGGCGACCAGCTGGAGGCCCCGGCCGGACTCGGCGAGGAGGCCGCGGGCGGCCGGGGAGGGCACGATCGGGCTCTCGTCCGTGACGGAGACGCGGAGCGAGCGGTCGACGGAGATGATCTGGACGATCGGCGCGGGGGTCGCGCCGTGCCGCCAGGCGTTCACCAGGAGCTCGACGAGCGCGAGCTGCGCGTCGAAGATGGTGGAGGGGGACCAGCCGACGCGGGTCATGGTGTCGCCGAGGGACTGACGGGCGATGGCGATCAAGGGCGTGTTGAGGTGACGCATGGGACTTCTCCCGAGGCGTGAGTGAGGGAAGAACCGGCGGAACACATGTCGCCGTGAGCCAGGCCAGGCAGATGGGCGTGGCTGCTCTGCGGTGCTTGCTAGCAGGCGTTACTGACGATCCGTCGGATCGAGGTGGAAACGACGATAGCGCAGAACTACTTAAATTTAGGTAGTTCTAGCAATGGTTCCCTCTCCCGAGGGACGGATGGCCCCGCGGGGCGCCATCGAGGCAGACTGATCCCATGCCTGGTCGCCAGAACCCAACCTTCCGCCAGCGTCGCCTGGGCACCGAACTGCGAAAGATGCGTGAGCAGGGCGGTCTCGGCGGCAGCCAGCTCGCTCGTGCACTCGGAGTGAGTGCCGCTCAGGTGACGCAGATGGAGAACGGCAAGACCAGTGTCAACGTCGATCGGCTCCGGTCCTTCTCGGCCGCCTGCAAGTGCCTGAATCCACGCTTGATCGCAGCTCTGGAAGCCATGGCCCAAGACCGTTCCAAGGGTTGGTGGGAGAAGTACCGAGGCACGGTCCCGGACGGCGTCCTTGAGAACGCGGAGTTCGAGAAGTCCTCGCGCGAGCTCATGATGTGGCTCCTGACCCATATGCCCGGCCCCTGCCAGACCTTCGACTACGCCTCAGCCGTCTTCGGACGCGTCTTTCCTCCGCTGCCTCAACACGAGCTGTCAGCTCGTACCGCGTTCAGGATGGAGCGCAAAGCTGAACTGCGCCGAAACCCGAAGCCCCTGACCTTCTTCATCTACGAGTCGGTGTTGTGGACGCGCTTCGGAGGGACACCGACCCTCAAGGAACAGCTCTCCTCCCTACTCGAAGACTCCGAGCTGCCCTGGATGACGATTCGCGTCGTCCCGTTCGACATCGAGACCTTCCCCGGGCCCGCCGAAAACCTCACCTACGCGTTCGGCGCCGTGCCTGAACTCGACACCGTCGAACGAGAGTCCTCCCACGGCCCCGAATACCTCGATGCGGTCGCTGAGCTGACCAGCTACCGGGCCATCTTCGAACGGACCGAAGCATCAGCGCTGAGCGAGGATGCCTCTCGCGACTTGATTCGCAAGATCGCGCGAAACCTGTGAAAGGGCCGGACATGACCGACACCAAGTGGCAGAAGTCTTCCTTCAGCGGAAACGTCGAGAACTGCGTAGAGGTCCGCTCATTCGACGGGATGGTCGAACTCCGCGAGTCCGACGAGGGCCACGTCATCCTCCGCACCACCCCCGCCGCCCTCGCCGCCCTCCTCCAGGGCATCAAGGCCGGCGAATTCGACCACCACGCCTGACCCCCAGCGGCCCCTCGCGCGCAACCGCGCGAGGGGCCGCAAAACCGGACCGACCCCGGAAGAGCTCCTCAACGCGTATCGCGAAGGACACGAGCGGCTCTGGCGATCACGCGATGGGCTGCCGGGCCGTAGACAGCGCTTTCCGCCAACGCATCCCATGCCCGGATGTGAAGTGCAACGTCGGCCGGATCGTCCAGCCACATCTCTGCGTGCCATGACTCGGTCACGACCAGAGCGTCGTCGTGGATCGAGAAACCCACTCCGACGGGAACTTCCAGATCGGCGCCAAAGGGAACTACGCCGAGGCGTACGTTCCCTTTTACCAACCACGGCTCGAGGCGCTCCAGCTGGTCGACCAGTACATCCGGAGGGCAGAGACGGGATACGAGGGCTCCTTCCCACACCAGGAAATGGAATGATCGGAATCGATCCCTGAGTACTCTCTGTCGTTCCATACGGGCAACCACGGCAGCATCGACGTCACGAATCGATGGATGGACCCGGGTGTACCGGGTGAGCACCGCACGGGCGTACCCCGCTGTCTGAAGCAAGCCTGGAATCAAGGTCGGGTCGAATGACCGACGGTCGCTGGTCCGCTGGCCCTGCTCGGCATGTGCCTCCTGTACCGGCCTCACACCACCGGCGAGCTGGCGCCGCCAGGAGCGGTACTGCGTCTCCACCGTCCGGAGTCTGCCCACCAGTTCCGCAGCGGCATCGGGCCTGCCGACACCCGCGGCCCATGCCACCACATCGGCCCTGGTGGGCGACTGCTTTCCGTTCTCCACCTTGCTGACCTTCGACTGCGGCCAGCCCAGCCTCGTAGCCAAGGCACGGCCTGACAGGCCGCTCTCGGTGCGAAGCTCGCGCATCCGAGCACCGAGAGCAGACCGCGCATGTCGAAAGTCGGAGCTCACATGCCGGAAGGTACCCGAGCCCTGAACTCCGCGTACGGCGTCGCGTGGTGCCAGGCGGCGTCGCGGGCCTGGCAGGCTCGCAGGACTTCCAGTGGGTCGGTGACCAGCTCCATGCCCACGGTGCGTTCTCCCTCGAAGTGGAAGCGCGCGACCGTTCGCGAATCGAAGAGCCAGAAGTCCGAGAGCCCGGCCAGGCCGGCCGTCTCGGCGTCCGCCCGCCACATGCACCGGATGTCCTCACCGGCAGCGACGTTGGTCCGGGCACACGCAAGCAGGTACCGCTGCCCCTCGGTGGGCGGGTTGTCCACCAGGCGGACCCGCTCGAACCTCTTTCCCTTGTCGACCATGCGGCGCACGTTCTCGAACCAGGGGTGTCCGACCTCACCGGCCGTGTCGCCGGTGCGCAGAAACTCCGAATAGGAGGGCATCTGCTTGTCGGAGAGGTACCCGGTCCTGGTCTCCAGCCGCCAGGCGGTGTGTTCGAACCCGTCGTTGATGAACTCGGTGATCTTCTGCTGGGGGACGAACTCGGGCACAGGCGTTGCCTCCTTCGGCGCGAACCTCACGAGCAGTTCTCGGGGCACGACTACGAAGCCTTCATCGTCCTTCACGTACTTGAGCTGTGCCACCTCCTCAGGGTCGGTAACGGCGTACCCCTGGACCACCACCTCTCCGGTGTCCACGTCCTCGTACAGCGTCGGACAGTCACCGACGCCCGAGGTACTACCCACGACGCGCAGCCGCCTGGCCATGACTTTCCCCTTCTCCGACGGTCAGGAAGGTCTCATATTCAGCCTCAACTGGCGCTCCGACAGGACTGATTCTTGATTATTCTCCGAAGCCGTCCTGCCATGCCGTGCACCTCACATCCCCGGTCGCGCGGATCGGGGCACCTCCCCGGAGCAGGAAGTCGACGGTACCCACCCCCACTGCATGCGCCTTACCACGGCCGATCCTCAACAGTGCAACTGCGACTCTGCGGGCGAACATTGGAGAATCAGTGCTTCCGCCGTGGCAGTTCCAGGGCATCCTGATCACGTCCGACCGACTACGAGGAGAGCAGCGATGAGCCGGGAACGCACGCTGATCAACTTCGACGAGTTCGACAAGCTGTTCGTGAGCTTCGAACACACGGCCTTCCGACTGGAGACCCGCCGTCGGTACCGCTCGGACGAACAGGGCGAGTCCTACCGACGGTTCGTCGCCGGGCTCGACCTCGATTGGGACCTGGACCATCCCTGGTGCGTCTCGCGCCGCGAACAGTCGGCCCTGGGCAAGCGGTTCGAGCGGGTGCGGATCGTGGACAACCCGCCCTCCGTCGGGCAGCGGTACCTGCTCAACAACTCCATTCGAAACGGCATGGTCGGGGAGGACATCCGGCAGCTCTGGCGTGCCGACGCCGACCGGCTGGGCCTCCCGGCGGAGGACACCTGGCTGTTCGACTCGCGATTCATCGCCCTGTTGCACTTCGATACCGACGACGATCTGACCCACGTCGAACTGATCACCGACCCAGTGCGGGTTGCCCGCGCCTGCCAGGAGCGCGACGCCGCATGGCACTTCGCCCTCCCACACCACGAGTTCCGTGCTCAGGTACCGTCCGACATGTGAGCACCGACTCCCAGCACGCCAGGATCGCCCTCGGTCAGCGGCTCCGCGAGCTGCGGGCCGAGGGCGGTCTCACAGGTCGGCAGCTGGCCGATCTCCTGTGCTGGACGCAGTCCAAGGTCAGCAAGCTGGAGACCGGCCGGCAAACGGCCACCCACGACGACCTCAAAGCTTGGGCCGAGGCTGTCGGACAGCCCCGCACGGCAGCCGAACTGTCAGCCCGACTGCGGTCCTTCGAGTCAGGGACCCGGTCCTGGCGACGGCAGTTGGCCGCCGGGCACAAGCCGGTGCAGGACACCCTGACTGCCGAGCACGACCGTTCGCACTTCATGCGCGCCTGGGAAGGCGCCATGATTGTCGGGATGCTCCAGACCGCCGACTACGCCCGGCACATCTTCAGCGCGTACGTCGATCTCCACCGGTCCCCACGCGACATAGACGAGGCTGTACGAGCCCGCATCCAGCGCCAGGAGAGCCTGTACCGGTCCGGCAAGCAGTACCACATCCTCATGTGGGAATCCGCCCTTCGCGCCCTGGTCTGCCCTCCGCCCGTGATGGCCGCGCAGCTCGACCGTCTCGCTGGCGTCATCGGCCTGGACACCGTCTCCCTCGGCATCGTCCCCTTCGAAGCCCGGCTCAAGTTGCCCCCCGCCAACGGTTTCTGGATCCATGACGAGCGGCTCGTCATCGTCGAGGACTGGCACGCCGAGCTCTGGCTCGATCAGCCCGAGAACGTGTCCCTCTACCTGCGCGTCTGGGAGGCCCTGGCCGCCTCCGCCGTCTACGGTGCGGACGCCCACAAGGTGATCACCCGCTGTCGCAGGGCTCTCGGCACCTTCTGAGGAATCTCCGCGAACCCCACCTGCCCGGGTCCGGAATATTCGAGAATCGGCCGCCTTCCGGCCCGCTCCGCCGCCCTAGCGTACGTCTCAACGGCGGTATTCGACACCGTCGTTGAAAGGAGCGAACCATGCCTGTGTTCGACAGCGGCAAGCACGGCGGCGGATCCGGATCCGGATCCGGATCCGGGTCCGGCGGCGGCCAGCAGGACGACAGCAGCAGCGGCAACAAGCACGGTGGCGGCGGCAGCGACGAGGGTGGCAACACCTCGGACGGCAGCGGCCCGGCGTCGGGTGACTGACGCGTGATCGAGCAGCAGGAAGCGGAGGCCGGCCGGGCCCGGCTGGCCTCCGCGCTGATCGCGAACGGGTCCCTCACCTCGGACTGGTTGTCCGCCTACGACACCGTCCCCCGCCACTGGTTCGTCCCGCACCTCGTCTGGCCCGGTCAGGGCGACGGCGTCCGCCAGGGCGACTCCGTGAACAGGCACGCCGACCCGGCCGCCTGGTGGCACGCCGTCTACTCCGACGTCCCGCTCACCACGCAGTGGGACGACGGCGACCACTCCGGGGAACACCGCGGCACCACGCCCACGTCCTCCAACTCCATGCCCACCATGGTGTTCTCGATGCTCGCCGCCCTGGACGTCGAGCCGGGCGACCGGGTGCTGGAGATCGGCACCGGCACGGGCTGGAACGCCGCGCTCCTCTCCCAGCGCCTCGGTTCCGGCAACGTCGTGACGGTCGAGGTCGACGAGGACAATGCCGCCGAGGCTCAGCTGCGGCTGAAGCGCGCCCGGTACTCGCCGACGCTGGTGGTCGGGGACGGCGCCGCTGGCCACCCGCCCCGCGCGCCGTACGACCGGGTGATCGCCACCTGCTCGGTTCGCCGGGTGCCGCCCGCCTGGGTTTCCCAAACGAGGTCGGGCGGCCTGATCGTCGCGCCGTGGGGCCCCGAGTACGGCGGGGAGGCCGTCGTCCGGCTCACCGTGGGCGGCGACGGCACGGCGAGCGGCCGGTTCGTCGGGTCGTCCGCCTTCATGCGGCTCCGGCAGCAGCGCCCCGACCGTCCCGGCAGCCTGGCGTACCTGTCCGGGCCGTGGCCGGCGGACGGAATCCGGTCGTCGACGTCCCTCTCCCCGGAGGCCCTGGGCAGCTGGCCGGCCATGTTCGCCGTGGGGGTGCAGGTGCCCGGGGTCTTTCCGCTCGTCGAGCGCTACACCGACGGCTCTTACACCCTCTGGCTGCACGACACGGCCGTGACGTCCTGGGCCACCGTCGACTGGGAGCCCGGCCGCACCGCCTACGAGGTCGTCCAGTCCGGCCCCCGCAGTCTCTGGGACGAGGTGCGATCCGCCTGGCGCTGGTGGGACGACCGGGGCCGCCCCGGCTTCGAGCGCTTCGGCCTCACCGTCACGCCCGACGGCCAGACGGTGTGGCTGGACTCCCCGGACGCCCCGGTGCCTGCCCGGGCTTGAAGACGGGAGTGGGAAGGCGGCCCCGCCGACTTCCCACTCCCGTCCCTCGACCCCGCGCACTCACTCCCCGAAGCGGATCGGCTCTCCCGTCCGGTGCAGGTGGGCGAAGATCTCCCGATAGGACCGGAGCAGGCCCGTCTCGTAGTACGGGATCCCCTCCTCCGCGCAGAACTCCCGGGTGATCCGGGCGGCCCGCCCGAGCGCGGGGGTCGGCATGCTGGGGAACAGGTGGTGCTCCACCTGGTAGTTGAGGCCGCCCATCACCGCGTCGATGACCGTGCCGCCGCGCACGTTGCGCGAGGTGAGCACCTGGCGGCGCAGGAAGTCCAGCTTCATCTCCGGCGTCACCATCAGCATGCCCTTGTGGTTCGGGGCGAAGACCGCGCCCAGGTACACCCCGAGCAGCGCCTGGTGCACGGCCAGGAACGCGATCGCCTTGCCCGCCGGCAGCGCCGCGAACACCAGCCCGAAGTACGCCACGAAGTGCACCACCAGCAGCACGCCCTCCAGCACCGGCCGCTTCATCGTCGGACTGCGCAGTGCGCGGAAGCTGTTGAAGCTGAGGTTGAGGCCCTCCAGCAGGAGCAGCGGGACGAACAGGTACGCCTGCCGACGCCCGATGAACCGGGCGATCCCGCTCGCCTGCCGGGCCTGCCGCTTCGACCACACGAGGAGGTCGGGGGAGACGTCCGGGTCCCGCTCCTCGTGGTTCGGGTTGGCGTGGTGGCGGGTGTGCTTGTTCATCCACCAGCCGTAGCTCATGCCCATCAGCAGGTTGGCGGCGATCCGGCCGCCGATCTCGCTCGGCAACCGCCGGCTGAACACCTGGCGGTGCGCCAGATCGTGCGACATCAGGGCGACCTGGGCGAACACGACGGACATCGCCGCCGCCAGGCCGAGCTGCCACCAGGTGTCGCCCAGCGCGAACAGGGCCCACCAGCCGCCGAGGAACGCGACGAGCACCAGGGCCGTGCGCGCGGCGTAGTAGCCGGGGCGCCGGTCGAGCAGGCCCTCGGCGGCCATCCGGCGGCTCAGTCGGGCGAAGTCGCTGCCGGCGCTCTCGGCCTGCGGGGCGGGGGCGACGGTCATCGTCACGGGCTGTGTGGGCATGGCCCCGAGTCTGGTTCGGCGGGGTGGCCCGGAGAACGGGGAAAGCACCCGTCCCGTACGGGTGTTAACCCCCGCCCGGCGAGGGGGGCGGCCCCCGCCGCGGCGACCGTCTACGATGTCCGCCGAAACCATCCGGCTTGCACCACGGGGGAACTGATGACGGGTCACTGGCAGGAGATCGGGACGCCGGGCGGCATCGAGGCCTACGTCCACCACCCGGAGGGCCAGGTCCGCGGCGCGGTCGTGGTCTGCTCCGAGCTGTACGGGGTCAACGCCTACGTCCGCGGGATCTGCGCCGAGCTGGCCGCCCTCGGGTACGTCGCGCTGGCACCGGACTTCTACTGGCGCAGCGCCCGCCGCACCGAACTCGGCTACAGCGCCGAGGAGCGCGAGGCCGGTCTCGTCCTGATGCGCGCCCTGGACCGCGACCAGCTGGTGACCGACGCCGCCGACGCGCTGGCCGCGGCGCGCGGGGCGGCGGACGGCCACGGGGTGGCCTTCCTCGGCACGAGCATGGGCGGCCACATCGCCGTCCGCGCGGCCACCGAGCTGCGCTTCGAGCTGGCCGCCGTGTTCTACCCGGGCTGGATGCTCAACTCCGGCTTCCCGCTGGTCGGCCCGGTCCCGCCGCTGGAGACCGCCGACCGCATCGCCGCCAACGGCGTGTTCCTGCTGGGCTTCAACGGCGACCAGGACCACATCCTGCCGCTTGCCGAGTGGCAGGCGGTCGAGGAGAAGCTCACCGAGGCCGGGGTCGTCCACGAGCTGGTCACCTACCCGGGCGCCGGGCACGGCTTCGCGTCCGACCGCGCCGACGGGCACGACGCCGCGGCCACCGAGGACGCCTGGCAGCGCATCCACCGGGCGCTGGCCAAGCACCTGTAGGCGCCACGCACCGGCCCGCACCGGCCGCGCCCCCGCCGGCCCCTCGCGCTCGTCGGCGCGCGGGGCCGGCGGGTGTCCTAGACGGACATCCGCAGTTCGTTCTGCACACCGGGCGAGCGCAGGATGTCCAGCAACCGGGCGTTGTCGCGGATCCCGGCGAAGAGCAGGTCGGCTTCGCTTCTCACGGCTTGCCTCAGCATCGCCTGGAACACTCCGGCGAAGGGCTGGTCACGGATCACGCTCAGTGCGTGGGACATCTCGTCGGGGAGCCCGCGGTCCCGGGCGGTCCACCACCGCTCAAGGGCGAGGGACATCACGTTCCGTGCGTGGCGGCGGGCCTCGGGGCGTTTGTCGGCGTTGAGTCCGCACGTGCTGACGGTGTACTCCCCTCGGGGGCTCAGACCGCAGTACTCGCCCGTGTCCAGGACCAAGTGGAGGTGGACGAACGGGTCCTCGACCGTCGGGTTGACGAGCATGGGGATCCCCGTGTCGTCGACCGCGTGCGCCCCCTTCTTGAACCTGCTGTTGCACGTACTGCAGGCCAGGAGGTAGTTCAACCACGAGAAGGCCTGCAGCGGATCGACATTGATCGGCACGTAGTGGTCTATGTGATCCGCCAGGTTCTGGCCGCAGTACATGCAGCAGTCATGCCCCGGCGCCATCTCCTTGAGCCTGCCGAGTGCGGGCGCGTACGCGTCCCTTCTGAAGGTCTTCCGCTTCCATGCCAGGTTGGCGGTCCTGACCTGCTCGACGGAACCGGTGGTCGCCGTGACCTCCCTGGTCAGCACGCCGAGCCTCAGCTCCACCGCACCGGGCAGCTCTAACCGACGCACCGGAATCACCGGTCACCGCCGCCGGACTCTCCGAGCAGCCTCGCCGAGATCTCGTCGACGCGCGTCACCGGAGAGCTCGCGAGACGCGTTTTGAGCTCCCGGAGAAGGACCAGTTCCTCCTCCGTCGCCCGGCCGGTGACGAGCTTCGTCTCCAGCTCCACCAGGCTCCTCCGGATGTCACGGGCCTTGGCGGAGTACGGGGTGTCCAGTCCGAAGAGGTCCGAGATGACCGCATCGTCGCCGGTGCCGTACACCACCCTTCGGTACAGGCCGGGTTCGACGATGCTCGGTGGACTCGTCTCGCCGGGGCCGGGCAGTCTGATGAGTCCGTTCTCGTCGGCGGCCTGGCAGATGTAGGGGCTGTGGGTCGTGACGATGAACTGCACCTGGGGGAAGTGCGCCTTCAGCCATGCGCCGATGCGCTGCTGCCACGACACGTGCAGGTGCGCGTCCACCTCGTCGATCAGCACCACCCCGGGGTGGCGGAGGGTGGGGGTGTCGTTCTCGTACACGACCCGGTGAAGGTCCGGGTAGGGATACGCGGCGAACATGCGCCGGATGATGTCGAGCACCAGCGCGACGACCGTCCGGTATCCGTCGCTCATCTGCCGGAGCGGGGTGGACCTGCCGGTCTCCTCGTTGGTGATCCAGAGCCCCTGGAGGTCGACCCGGGAGACCTTGTAGTGGTCCGGCAGGAGCCCGTCCTGGAGCAGCACGAAGATCGACTCCAGGAGGTCCGTCGATCCGCTCTTCCTCTCGCCGCGCTGCAGGTCCTCAAGTCGTTGCATGTGGAGGCGGATAAGCCAGCTGACCGCTTCGGAAAGCGAGTCACGCTCGTTGAACAGGGTTCGGACGGCGAACAGCTTGTTCGCGTAGTCGGGGATTCTGCGGAAACCGACCTCCTCGGCATGCCGGGAGGCCCGGTCGTCCTCCTCGTTTCCCCCGGTCAAACGGCGAAATGGGCCGTATCCGGCAAGGAACCATCCTGGATACCCCACACCGGACCAGAGGACCTCTTCCAGTGCGGCGGACGCCTTGAAGGAAACGCGCGCGAACGACCTGCGCTCCTCGAATTCGGACTCGAAGCGCTCACTGATCTCGATCGGGAGCCGATCCCTGATCCCACGGGGAAGGATGCGCTCACCGCCCTTGCGCTTCACGGGCCCGGTCCTCCAGGCCATCTCGATCGCATCGACCGTGTCGTCCGGATATCCGGCGTCCCACAGCGAGTCGTTCGACACTTCGAGCCGGATGCTTCCCTGCTTCCGGTTCTCGGAGAGCCATCCTTCCAGCGAGTCCTCCACCTGCGACGCCAACCGCTGCCCGATGAGGCCGATCGCGATCGCCCGAAGAATCGTCGTCTTGCCTGATCCGTTGCGCCCGGCCAGGACTGTCCAGCCCGCGTGGCTCCCGTCCGGCCGAGAGAAGTCGAGTTCGAATTTCCGTCGACCGTCGAACCCTCGGATGCCGCTCATGGCCAGCTTATTTACATACATTCACGACTCCCATCCCACGGTCGTACGCGAGTGTATAGAGGTCCGCTGACGGCCCGGCAGTCCGTCCGCCGTGGCCGACCCGATCGTGTCTCACGGCGTCCGGAACAGCTCGTCCAGGTGGTACCTCAGGACTGCCAGTGCCTCCTCGCCGTCGCGCTGGCCGCCCAGGACGCTGGATCCGAGGCCGTTGACCATGGCCAGCAGTCCGGCCGCGGTCACCGCGGTGTCCCGGCGGGCGTCGATCTGCCCGGCCTCCTGCGCCGCGCGGAGCTGCTTGGCGAGGAAGCCCTCCAGCAGGGCCGGCGGCTGCGCGGCCTGCTTCTCCAGCACCGCGGGGTCGTTGAGCACCAGCGTGTAGTACGCGGCGTACGTCCTGGTGATCCGGCGGCTCTCGGCGTCCGTCGGCAGGATGCAGGACAGGATCGCGGTGACGACCTCCTGTGGTGCGCGCGCCTCGCCGATCCACCGTTCCATCCGGGCCTGGAGCTGGGCGCCGAGCCTGGTCAGGGCGTCCAGCAGCAGGCCCTCCTTGGTCGTGAAGTAGTACTGCACGAGCCGCAGCGAGACGCCGGCCTCCGCCGCGACCGCCCGCATGCTGGCCGACTGCAGGCCCTCGGTGTCGGCGATGCGTAGCAGGGCCTCGGCGATCTGCCGCCGACGCTCCTCGTGGTCGACCTTCGCGGTCATGCTCCGACCTCCGTGGCGGGGCCCGACGGTCGGGGCCCTTCTTCTGGTACACCCGTATCATGCATGTGATACACATGTATCATGCGAATCAGCGAGTTCAGCAACGGCAAGGCCGAAGCCCGCTTCCGCACCGCCTACAAGCGCGCGCTGACCCGACTGTGGCCGGGCCCCCGGACGTCGCTCGACGTCCCCACCGGCTTCGGCACCACCCGGGTGCACCGCACCGGCCCCGCCGAGGGGCAGCCGATCGTCCTGCTGCCCGGCTCGGGCGGCAACGCGCTGATGTGGCACGGCCACCTCGACGACCTCGCCCGCCGGCACCCCGTCATCGCCGTGGACACCGTCGGCGAACCCGGCGCCAGCGTGCAGAGCGCCCCCGTCCGGGACGGGCGCGACGCCGCCGCCTGGCTGGAGGACCTCCTCGCCGGGCTCGACCTGCCGGCCGTCCACCTGGTCGGCTGCTCCTACGGCGGCTGGATCGCCCTCAACCACCGGATCCACCACCCCGGGCGGACCGCCACTCTCACCCTGGTCGACCCGGCGGGCCTGGCCGACCCCGGCCGCCGCTTCTACGCCTGGCTCATCGCCGGCGGCCTCGCCGCACTGGCCCCGCGCCCGCTCCGGCCCCGACTGGCGGCACTGGTCGGCAACAGCGCGATCCTGGAGACCGAGCTGATGGCCCTGATGCGCGCCTCCCTGGGCTTCCGCCGCCGGCTGCCGCCGGCCACCACCCTCACCGACGAGGAACTCGGCCGCCGCCACGGCCCCGCCCACTTCCTGCTCGGCGAGCGCAGCGCCCTGCACGACGCCCGGGAGGCCGCCGCCCGGCTGCACCGCCTCGTCCCGGACGCCCGGGTCACCCTGGTTCCGGGTGCGGGCCACGCCCTGCCGACCGACGACCCCGCCGCCGTCCTCGCCGGAATCCTCAGCACGGCCGCCGGGCAGGCCAGTTGACCCTCCGCGTCAACACGGGGAGGGGGGAGCGGACGGTCGTTCAGGTGAATCTGCCGCGCTCCGGCCGGGAGCACCGGGCGGGCGGGAAGCCTCGTGCGTGACGGTCGCTCGTCCCGGGCGGCCGCTCGTCCCGGGCGGCCGCTCCGCACCACGGAGAGTCCCCCCGATGCGCCTGTCCCCACGCTCCCCCGCCGCGCCCTAACCCGCCGCCGCCCCCGGCCCGCCGAGGGCGGCGCGGACCAGGCGGGTGACGGCGGGAACGGCCGCGGCCGGCCCGTCCCCCGCGGTCGGCTCCACCTCCGCCGCCAGGGCGTCGTAGGTCTCGAAGGCGGTCAGGACGAACAGCAGGCCGGCCGCGTCCGGCGGGGCGGCGGGAAGGCGGCCGGTCAGGACCGCGGCGCCCTCCCGGCGCCGGGCGTCGCGGTCGGCGATGACCCGGCCGACCTCGTCGTCGAGGGCGGCGAGGGCGCGCAGCCGGCGGGTGCAGACCCGGTCGAACGCCCAGAAGCCGCCCATCACCTCGACGAAGCGGTCCACCGCCGCCCACGGGTCGGCCAGGGTGAACGCCTCGGCCAGCCGGGCCATGCCGCCCTGCTCGGCGAGGGCGTCGCAGACCGCCTCCAGCAGGCCCGTCTTGGAGCCGAACTGGTAGTAGACGGTGGCCCGGGCGACGTCCGCGCGACGGGCGACCGCGTCCAGCGAGAGCCCGCCGGTCTCCGCCAGGTGCACCCGGGCGGCCGCGACGATCCGGGCCCGGGTCTCGTCGACCTCCGCCTGCCGTTGTCCCATCCGGTAGGACCGGGGGCTCATCCCGCTCGCCTCCACTCGTTCCGCGTGTGCCGTCCGCGCGAACCGGGGGTTCCGCGTGAACTGGCAGTATCGCGCGAACCGGCGGGGTCGCCGGCCGGTTCACCCGTGCCGGGACGCCCCGGCGCTCACACGATGACCCGGCCGCCGCTGACGTCCAGGGTCTGCCCGGTGATCCAGGACGAGGCGTCGGAGGCCAGGAACAGCGTGGCGGCGGCCAGGTCCTCCGGCTCGCCGAGGCGGCCCAGCGGGTGCGCGGCGGCGACCGTGGCCTGGACCTCCAGCGGCATCCGGGCCGCGGTCCGCTCGGTGCGGACGGCCCCGGGCGCGACCGCGTTGACCCGTACGCCCTCGCCGGCGACCTCCAGCGCCAGGTGGCGGGTGAACATCAGCACCCCCGCCTTGGCCGCGGCGTACGCGGCGGACGCCCCGCTGGGCAGTCGGCCCGCCGTCGAGGCCATGGTGACGATCGAACCGCTGCGCCGGGCCGAGAAGCCGGGCAGGAAGGCCCGGACGGTGAGGAAGGTGGCGGTGAGGTTGCCGTCCACGACGGCCCGCCAGTGCTCCTCGGTCTCGCGGACGGTCGGTACGGGGTAGCCGTCGCCGCCGGCGAACGCGGCCAGGACGTCGACCGGGCCGAGCTCCCGCTCGATCCGGGCCGCGGCGGCGTCGAGCGCCGCCGGGTCGGTGCAGTCGGCGACCAGTCCGAGCGCCCTGGCACCCTCCGCGCGCAGTTCCGCGGCCACTTCCGCCAGCGCCGCCTCGTCCCGGCCGAGGACGGCCACGGCCGAGCCCTGACGGGCGAAGGCCCGGGCGGTCTCCGCGCCGATGCCGCGGCTGCCGCCGGTGATCACGACGACCCGGCCGTCCAGGTCGGGGTACCGCGCCTGTCGAACTCCCATGTCCCATCGCTCCTTCGGGCTTGCACTCGGGGCTTGCTCTCACGGTGTGCTGTGGTTCACTTGATTCATTCATACAGTCCGTCTGAATGAATCGCAAGGGCCAACCGCCGGGGCCGCACGGGCTCGCGGGGAACCCCGCGATCACAAGGAGGAACCGATGAGGATCGCAGTCGTGGGCGCCACCGGCCGTACCGGCCGCCTGGTGGTCGACCTCGCCCTGGCGGCCGGACACACCGTCACCGCCGTCGCGCGCACCCCCGCCCGGCTACCGGAGTTCGCGCACGGCACCCCGCGCACCGCGGCCGCCGACGTCCACGAACCCGCGTCGCTGCTGGCACCGCTGGACGGCCAGGACGTCGTCGTCGCCGCCCTCGGCACCACCGGCCGCCGGGCCACCACCGTCTTCTCCGACGGCGCCCGGGCCCTGACCGCCGCCGTCCGGGCCGGCGGCGGCGCACACCTGGTGACCATGGGCTCGGCAGGGCTGGACCCCAGCCGGCTCCCGCTCGCCCAACGGGTGGTGACCAGGCTCGTGGTCGACCGCTTGTACCGGGAGATCCACCACGACCTGGCCCGGATGGAGGAGGTGCTCGCCGAGTCGGACGTCGACTGGACGGTCGTCCGCGTGCCGATGCTCAAGGACGGGCCGCCGTCCGCCCGCCCCCTGGTCTCCTACGACCGGCCGCTCCCCCGCGCCGGCACCGCCGCCCGCGCCACCGTCGCCCGCTGGATCACCGACCACCTCGGCGATCCGGACACCTTCCGCCGCCTCGTCCACCTCGCCGACGGCTGACCGCCCACGGCTGCGCACCGACCCCGCTGACCCCGCCGACCGCGCCGACCCGCCGACCGCGCCCCGCCGCCGGCCGACGGCCCCGGTGACCGCCGGCGCCTCAGCCCTGCTGCTGCGGCGGCCTGCGGCGCATGCCGACCAGCAGCAGGACCACCGCGGAGATCACGGCCGACAGCCGCAGCACGTTCGGGGCCGACGACCAGCTGATCTGGCCCAGCGGGGAGCCCGACTGCAGACCGCCGCCCTGGGCACCGCCCTGCTTGGCGTGCTGCATGCTGTACAGGGTGGTCGCGCTCATCGTGATCAGCGGAATGCCGAGGATCGCGAACTTGCGCATCAGGTCCGAGAGTTGGCGGGACAGGTAGCCCAGGCCCCAGCCGGCCAGCATGACCGGGAAGAAGCCGGTGACGGCGCCGCCGACCAGCAGGGCACTGGAGAGCAGGATCAGCGGGGACGCCTTGCGGGCACCCGCGTCCCTGCCCGCCGCCCCCTTTCCGGCACCCTTCCCCGCGCCCTTCCCGGCCGCCTTCCCCGCCGCCTTTCCGGCCGCCTTCCCGCCCGCGGGAGCCCCGGGCGCGCCGACGGCAGCCTGCGGAGCCGCCTTGCCCTTGGTCAGGCGCAGCTTCCCCGCCCGCCGCGCCGCCTTCGGGTCCACCCCGGGCCCCGTCGGCTGCGCCGCGGCCCCGGCCCCGGAAGACCCGTCGGCCGGTTCCGGCGCACGCTGCCCGGGGAGCGGCCCCGGCGCGGGCTCCGGCCCGTCCGAGAAGTCGAACACCGTCATGGTCCACGGGCCGGTGCTGCTCACCGTCGGCGGCGGGATCGCGGACGCCCGCCGCTCGGCCTCGACCGCGTCCGGCGGGTTCAGCGGGACGGACGGGATCCCGGCCGCACTCGGCGCCGGGGGGTCGTACACGCTGTCAGGATCCGACGCGGGCAAGGGCGGCACCGACGGCGCAGGCGGCACGGACGGGGCGCCCGCGGCGGCCGGTACGCCCGCCCCGGCGCCCGGAACGGCACCGCCCGGTGCGGTCCGGTCCTCCGCACCCCCGGCCGGGCGCTCGCTCCACGGCCCGCTCTTGCGCCACCACTCGCCGTCCGTCATCTCCGACACCCCGCCTCGCCCGGCCCGCCCTTGGAGAGCGCGGCCGCCCACCGAACCGCCCTCGTCGTGACGCTACCCACCCCGCCCCCGCCCACGCGAGTCCGACCGCCGGGGCGGAGCGGCCGCCGGTCCGGCGGTGCGCGGGACACCACGCCGTCGGCCCGCCCGACTAACCTAGGTCGAATGACCACACAGCAGGGCCCCCAACGCCGGGGCAGGTCCACCACCGGCCCGCGCACCCTCGCCGAGGAGCTGCGCGCCCGTCCCGACGACGCGCTCGCCGCCCTGCTCCGCTCCCGCCCCGACCTGCTGAACCCCGTCCCCGGCGACCTCACCCAGCTGTCCGCCCGGCTCTCCTCGCGAGCCTCCGCACTGCGCGCCCTGGAGCGACTGGACCGCTTCACCCTGCAGGTCGCCGAGGCACTGGCCACCACCCCCGACGGCACCTCCGTGACCACCGTCCGCTCCCTGCTGACCGGCCCGGCCAAGGTCAAGCCGCACCCCGGCGCGACCCCGCTCACCCCGGCCGACCGGTCCGCCGTCGCCGCCGCCCTGCCCCGCGCGATCGCCACCCTGCGCGACCGGGCACTGCTCTGGGGCCCGGACAACGGCCTGCGACTGGTCCTCGCCGTCCGCGAGGCGCTCGCGCCGACCGCCGCCAACCCCGGCCGCACCGGGCTCGGCCCGACCCTCGCCGACGCCACCGCCGGCACATCCCCGGCCCGGCTGCAGCAGCTGCTCGCCTCGGCCGGCCAGCCCGCCACCGCTGACCCGGTCACCGCCGTCGCCGCACTCACCGCACTGCTCACCGACCGCACCCGCTGCGCCGCGCTGCTGGACACCGCCCCCGAGCCCGCGCTGCGGCTGCTCGACCGGCTGGTCTGGGGCCCGCCCACCGGCACCGTCCCGGACGCCGCCCGCCCGGTCACCGCCGAGGACGCGCAGAGCCCCGTCGAGTGGCTGCTCGCCCGCGGCCTGCTGCTGCCCACCAGCCCCGGCAGCGTCGTGCTGCCCCGCGAACTCGCCCTGCACCTGCGCGGCGGCCGCACCCACCGCACCGTCGAACCGGTCCAGCCGGAGCCCGCGCCCGCCGCCACCCCGCGCGATCCACAGGCTGTGGACAGCGCCGCGGCCGGCCAGGCCCACACCGCCGTCAAGACCGTCGAGGAGCTGCTGGACGGCTGGGGCCTCACCCCGCCGCTCACCCTGCGGGCCGGCGGCCTCGGCGTGCGCGACCTCAAGCGCGCCGCCCAGGCCCTGGAGACCACCGAGCAGCAGGCCGCCTTCTGGCTCGAACTCGCCTACACCGCAGGCCTGCTGGCACCCGACGGCGAGGTGGACGAACGCTGGGCCCCGACCCCCGGCTACGACACCTGGCTGCAGCTCGACACCGCCGAACGCTGGTCCGTCCTCGCCACCGCCTGGCTCGCCGCCACCCGCGTCCCCGCCCTCGCCGGCAGCCCGGACGGCAAGGGCAAGGCGCGCGCCGCCCTCGGCCCCGAACTCGACCGCACCCTCGCCCCGGCCGTCCGCCGCGCCGCCCTCGCGCTGCTCGCCGAACTCCCGCCCGGCACCCCGGCCACCGCCGAGGACCTGCTCCCCACCCTGCGCTGGCAGCGCCCGCTGCGCGGGGGCCCGACCGGCCAGGACGGCCGCGAGCTGCGCGACGACCTCACCGCCTGGACCCTCGACGAGGCCGAACTGCTCGGCATCACCGGCCGCGGCGCCCTCGCCGCCCCCGCCCGCGCCCTGCTCACCGCCGAGGCCGACCCGGCCGAGGTGCTCGCCCCGCTGCTCCCGCAGCCGCTCGACCACGTGATCCTCCAGCCGGACCTCACCGCGATCGCTCCCGGCCCGCTGCTCACCCCGCTCGCCCACGCCCTCGCCCTCTGCGCCGACATCGAGTCCAAGGGCGGCGCCACCGTCTACCGCTTCACCCCGGCGTCCGTCCGCCGCGCCCTGGACGCCGGACGCACCGCCGCCGACCTGCGCGCCTTCCTGGAGCAGCACAGCCGGACACCCGTCCCGCAGCCCCTCGCGTACCTGATCGACGACGTCGCCCGCCGGCACGGCATCCTGCGGGTCGGCGCCGCCTCCTCCTACCTGCGCTGCGACGACCCGTCCCTGCTGAACGAGGTGCTCGCCGACCGCCGCTCCGCCGACCTGCGGCTGCGGCTGCTCGCCCCCACCGTCCTCGCCTCCCAGGCCGCCCCGGACGTCCTGCTCGCCGCGCTGCGCACCATGGGCTACGCGCCGGCCGCCGAATCCGCCGAGGGCGACGTGCTGATCACCCGCCCGGACAGCCACCGCACCCCGCCCCGGACGGCGCCCGTACCCGTCCCCGACGGCCCGCCCACCCCCGACGACACCCTGCTCGCCGCCGCCATCAAGGCCATCCGGGCCGGTGACCGCGCCGCCACCGCCGCCCGCCGCGAGCCCACGCCCGACCCGCTCCGGCTCCCCCGCACGGCCGCCGCCGAGACCCTGGCCGCCCTCCAGACGGCCGTCCTCCTCGGCGAGCGGATGTGGATCGGCTACCTCAACGCCGAGGGCATCGCCAGCCAGCGCATCATCGACCCGGTCAAGGTCGAAGGCGGCTTCGTCACCGCCTTCGACCACCACGCCGACGAACTGCGCACCTTCGCCCTGCACCGCATCACCGGCGTCGCCGAGCTCCAGGAGTAGCCGCCGGCCGCCTGCGGACCGCCATACGGGGACGGGGGCGACGGCGCGTCAGTGCCCCTGCGACTCCTTCATCTTCTCCTTGACGGCCTGGTCCGCCAGGCTGCCGATCTGCCCCTGCCCGACCGGCAGTTCACCCCCGGTGACGGTGTCCGCGAGCAGGAAGCCCGGCGCCGCGAGCAGGCCGCCGGGCCCCTCGCCGATGCCCGCGAGGGCGTGGGCGGAACCGGCCGAGGAGGCGGTGGCGGCGAAGGCCGTGCCCATCAGGGCGAGGGCGGTGAGAACGCGCTTCGACTTCTTCATGACCAGCTCAACGAGCGAGTGCGCACGGTGGTCACTCGCAGCGTTGCCGGGCCCCCGGTGCGGGCGCAGTCTGGAGTGGGGGATTCCTAAGGAGGCATCATGCTCGGCGATCGGATAGCGGAGCTCACCACCACGGAAACCGGCCGACGGGTCCTCGCCACGGTCGGCGGTCCCGCGCTGGAGGTCTCGATGACCGGCACCGGGCAGCTGCTCGGCCACCAGGTCCGGGAGTTCGTCAGCTACGAGTCCGAGCTGCGGCCCGACGGCTCGCTGTTCGGCGAGGGCCAGGGCGTCGGCATGACGGACAAGGGCGAGACGTACAGCTGGCACGGCAGCGGCATCGGGCACTTCACCGAGGGCGGCGCGGTCAGCTGGCGCGGCAGCATCTTCTTCGAGAGCACCGCCGACGCGTTCCTGCGCCTCAACGACCTGGTCGGCCTGTTCGAGTTCGACAACGATCCCCAGGGCAACGGCAAGTCCGTCCTGTTCGAATGGAAGTAGCCCGTCCACGTTCCCGGCGGAATGCGCGACACTGGAGGGTCTGCGTCAATCCACCCTGTCAGCCAGTGGAGGGCTCCCCCGCGTGAACGACGGACCGCTCATCGTCCAGAGCGACAAAACTCTTCTCCTGGAGATCGACCACCCCAAGGCCGCCGACTGCCGCCGCGCCATCGCACCGTTCGCCGAGCTGGAGCGGGCGCCCGAGCACGTGCACACGTACCGGGTGACCCCGCTCGGGCTGTGGAACGCGCGCGCGGCCGGCCACGACGCCGAGCAGGTGGTGGACGCCCTGGTGACGTACTCGCGCTACCCGGTGCCGCACGCGCTGCTGGTGGACGTGGCCGACACCATGGGCCGCTACGGCCGGCTCCAGCTGCTCAAGCACCCGACGCACGGACTGGTCCTCGCCACCACCGACCGGCCGGTGCTGGAGGAGGTGCTGCGCTCCAAGAAGATCGCCCCGCTGGTCGGCGCCCGGGTCGACCCGGACACCGTGGTGGTGCACCCCTCCGAGCGCGGGCAGATCAAGCAGGTGCTGCTCAAGCTCGGCTGGCCCGCCGAGGACTTCGCCGGGTACGTGGACGGCGAGGCGCACCCGATCGACCTGGAGGAGGACGGCTGGCAGCTGCGCCCGTACCAGGCGCAGGCCGTCGAGGGCTTCTGGCACGGCGGCTCCGGCGTCGTCGTGCTGCCCTGCGGCGCCGGCAAGACGCTGGTCGGCGCGGCCGCGATGGCCGAGGCCAAGTCGACCACGCTGATCCTGGTCACCAACACCGTCTCGGCCCGCCAGTGGAAGCACGAGCTGGTCAAGCGCACCTCGCTCACCGAGGACGAGATCGGCGAGTACAGCGGCACCAGGAAGGAGATCCGCCCGGTCACCATCGCCACCTACCAGGTGATGACCACCAAGAAGAAGGGCGTCTACGCGCACCTGGAGCTCTTCGACGCCCGCAACTGGGGCCTGGTGGTCTACGACGAGGTGCACCTGCTGCCCGCCCCGGTGTTCAAGTTCACCGCCGACCTGCAGGCCCGCCGCCGGCTCGGCCTGACCGCCACGCTGGTGCGCGAGGACGGCCGCGAGGGCGACGTGTTCAGCCTGATCGGCCCCAAGCGCTTCGACGCGCCGTGGAAGGAGATCGAGGCGCAGGGCTACATCGCGCCCGCCGACTGCTGCGAGGTCCGCGTCACCCTGACCGACTCCGAGCGGCTCGCCTACGCGACCGCCGAGCCGGAGGAGCGCTACCGCTTCTGCGCCACCACGGCGACCAAGCGGCGGGTGGTGGAGGCGCTGGTCAGGAAGCACGAGAAGGACCAGACGCTGATCATCGGCCAGTACATCGACCAGCTGGACGAGCTCGGCGAGGCCCTGGACGCCCCGGTGATCAAGGGCGAGACCAGCAACGCCCAACGCGAGAAGCTCTTCGACGCCTTCCGGAACAAGGAGATCGGCGTCCTGGTGGTCTCCAAGGTCGCGAACTTCTCGATCGACCTGCCCGAGGCGACGGTGGCCATCCAGGTCTCCGGGACCTTCGGCTCCCGCCAGGAGGAGGCCCAGCGGCTCGGCCGCGTGCTGCGCCCCAAGGCGGACGGCCACGCGGCCCACTTCTACTCGGTGGTCGCCCGGGACACCGTGGACCAGGACTTCGCCGCCCACCGGCAGCGCTTCCTGGCCGAGCAGGGCTACGCGTACCGGATCATCGACGCGGACGACGTGCTGTAGCCGGACGGCCCCGCAGCGGACGTCCCACCAGCGGACGGCCCGGCAGCGGGCGACTCAGTAGCGGACACCGTCGCGCCCGAGGAAGATCACGCGCGCGGCGGTGTCCAGGGCGATGCCGACGTTGCGGACGGCGGTGCTCAGCGGATTGCGGTGGCGGCCCTGGACGGCGGTCGCGCCGGCCGGGCCCGAACGGGAGGTGCGGTTCTGGGTGCTCATGTCTTCAACGGTAGGCACCCGACCGGCCGAGGGCATCACTCCAAAGGCCGTACCCGTCGGGACGGAGGTCGTCCTCCGGGTGTACGGGCGACCCCGGGGCCGGGGTAGGGGCAACCCCGAGACCTGCCCGGCTGGAACCCCGGACCGGACGGGTCTAGGATCGTCCGTCTGCCCCCTCCCGAACCGTGGTACCTGCTGAAGTCCCGCAGGCAGCCGGGGGAGGCGTCGACCGTTCGGCAACCGGTCGGCTGTACCCCACCGTGAGCTCCATCGATCCGCTGCGCCCGCCACCGGGGCAGCCGGGAAGGTTCGCTGTGCCCGCCACCCCCACCACCGACCCCCTCCAGCGCGAACGCGACCACCTGGCGTCGTCCCGGGCAGCGCTGCGAGCGATGCGCGAGGACGTCGAGTCCCTGGACCTGCGCGACGTGACCGGCACCTGGGTGTCCGCCGTCGTCCTGCAGAACCAGATCGAGGCCAGGATCGCCGCCCTGGCCGACCTCTCCCACACCCCGCTGTTCTTCGGCCGCCTCGACTACCTGCACGCGATCAGCGAGGAGCTGAGCGAGGGCGGCGGCGGAGAGAACTTCTACATCGGCCGCCGCCACGTCCACGACGCCGACGGCGACCCGATGGTGATCGACTGGCGCGCGCCGGTCTCCCAGCCATTCTACCGGGCCACCCGCACCGATCCGATGGACGTCGAGCGCCGCCGCCGCTTCGGCTACACCGGCGGCGAGCTCACCGCCTACGAGGACGAGCACCTCACCGACCCGGCCGAGGAGGAGACCTCCTCCGCCCTGCTCGCCGCCGAGATCGAGAAGCCCCGCGTCGGCCCGATGCGCGACATCGTCGCCACCATCCAGCCCGAGCAGGACGAGATCGTCCGCTCCGACGTCACGGGCACCATCTGCGTCCAGGGAGCGCCAGGCACCGGGAAGACCGCCGTCGGCCTGCACCGCGTCGCCTACCTGCTGTACGCGCACCGCGAGCGCCTGGCCCGGACCGGCACCCTGGTGATCGGGCCGAACAACGCCTTCCTCTCCTACATCGAGCAGGTCCTCCCGGCCCTCGGCGAGCTGGACGTCGCCCAGGCCACCGTGCAGCAGCTGGTCGGACATGTCGAGGTGCGCGGCGAGGACACCCCGGAGGCGGCCCGGCTGAAGGGCGACGCCCGGATGGCCGAGGTGCTGCGCCGGGCGGTGCGGGCCGGCATCACGCTGCCCGCCGAGCCCTGCGTGGTGATCCGCGGCTCCCGCCGCTGGCGCGTACCGGTGTACGAACTCACCGAGATCATCGAGGAGTTGAAGGGCCGCGAGGTGCGCTACGGCGCCGCCCGCGACGCCCTGCCGCAGCGCATCGCGCACGCCGTGCTGCTGAAGATGGAGCAGGGCGGCGAGGCCCCGGACGACCGGGTGCAGGACGCGGTGGCTCGCAACGCCGCGGTCAAGGCGGTGGTCAAGGAGTGCTGGCCCGCCGTCGACCCGGCGAAGCTGGTGCTGCGGCTGCTCTCCGAGCCGGCGTTCCTGGCCGAGTGCGCCGAGGGCGTGCTGACGCCCGAGGAGCAGCAGGCGGTGCTGTGGCCCAAGCCCGGCCGCTCGGTGAAGACGGCCCGCTGGACTCCGGCCGACGCCGTCCTGGTGGACGAGGCCACCGACCTGGTGCAGCGCACGCCCTCGCTCGGCCACGTCGTGCTGGACGAGGCGCAGGACCTCTCCCCGATGCAGTACCGCGCGGTCGGCCGCCGCTGCACCACCGGCTCGGCCACCGTCCTCGGCGACCTCGCCCAGGGCACCACCCCGTGGGCGACGGAGAGTTGGCCGGACGCGCTGCACCACCTGGGCAAGCCGGAGGCGCACATCGAGGAGCTGACCAAGGGCTTCCGGGTGCCGGAGGAGGTCATCGCGTACGCCTCCCGACTGCTCCCGGAGATCGCCCCGGGCCTGGCCCCGGCCACCTCCGTCCGCGAGGCGCCCGGCTCGCTGGCGATCCGCCACGTCCCGGACGGGGAAGTGCCGGAGGCGGTCGTCGCCGCCTGTCGGGAGGCCCTGGAGCGCGAGGGCTCGACCGGTCTGATCGCCGCCGACGCCAGGATCCCGCTGCTCGCCGAGGCGCTGGCCGCGGCCGGCCTGCCGCACCTCTCCCCCGGCACCGAGACCAGCGCCGAGGCCCGGCTGACCCTCGTGCCGGCCTCGCTGGCCAAGGGCCTGGAGTACGACTACGTGGTGCTGGACGAGCCCGCCGCGGTGATCGCCGGCGAGCCCGACGAGCGGTCCGGCCTGCGGCGGCTGTACGTGGCGCTGACCCGCGCCGTCTCCGGGCTGACGGTCCTGCACGCCGAGCCGCTGCCGGACCGGCTCCGCTGACGACGCGGAGAAGGGCCGGGCCGCGAACGGCCCGGCCCCCTTCTCGTGCGACGGGCTCCGGCCGCCCGGCTGTCGGCGCTTCCACGCTCAGCCGTCGATCCGGGCCCGCCACTCGGCGACCTTGGCCGCGTCCACCGGCGTGTGCCAGCCGTCGACCCGCACCGCGCCGCCGACGTGGAAGGCGTCGAAGCCCTCGGCCCGCAGCTCCGCGAGGTGCTCGGCCCGCAGGCCGCCGCCGATCAGGATCCGCTGCCGGTGGCCGGGCTCGCCCGCCCGGGCCAGCTCGGCCGAGAGCACCCCGCGCCCGGCGTCCACCCCGGCGGCGGCACCCGAGGTGAGGAAGGTGTCCAGCCCGGGCAGCGCGCCGACGGCGGCCCGCAGGGCGGCCCGGTCGGCGCTGTGGTCGATCGCCCGGTGGAAGGTCCAGCGGCAGCCGGCCACCGCCTCGGCGACGGCCGCGGTGGCGGCCAGGTCGACGGCGCCGTCGGCGTCGAGGAAGCCGAAGACGAACTCCTCGGCGCCCTCGGCCCGCAGCTCGGCGGCCCGGGCGCACAGCCCGTCCAGGTCGCCGGGGGCGAAGCCGTCGCGGATCCGGAGCATGACGCGCAGCGGGATGCCGACGGCGGCCCGGATCCGGGCGAAGTCCTCGACGGCCGGGGTGAGCCCGTCGGCGGCCATGTCGGTGACCAGTTCGAGCCGGTCGGCGCCGCCCGACTCGGCGGCCTGGGCGTCCTGGGGCGTCAGCGCGATGACTTCGAAAATTGGTCTAGACATATCGACAGCCTGCCACACCCCACCGGACCCGACGAGACCGCCCCGGACCCGGGGTCACGCCGCGGCGCGCTCCTGACCGGCGTCGCCGCCGGCCCCCGGACCGCCCGCGCCGCCCCGCCCGGTCCGGCGCATCGCCATCGCGACGATCACCAGCAGAGCCAGCACCGGCAGCGCGATCGGCAGCAGGTGCGGGATCCCGCCCGACTCCCGCCAGATGTTGAACAGGCTCGCGAACGTCGTCAGCGACAGCACCGCGACGCCCACGGCGGCCGGCAGCTCCCGCCCGCGCAACGCGGTGAAGGTCAGCAGCAGCGGCACCATCAGCAGCACCACGAACCACTGTTCGTCCAGCGGGAAGGTGGTGTCGTCCCAGCGCTGGAGTGCCACCAGCAGCCCGCCCCCGGCCACCGCGCCCAGCACCGTCCCCCGGGTGCGCCAGGTCGGCCTCGGCAGCAGTTCCGTCGGCGCCGCGAGCAGCAGCACCGCGGCGAGCGCGGCCGGCAGGGTCGCCATGCCGACGTACCCCATCCACCACCAGTCGATGAACACCGGCCCGCCGAACGCCTGGGCCAGCACGGTCAGTCCGAGCACCGCCTGCACCAGCGCGATGACCCGCACGGCCGTCCAGCGCCCCAGCACCGCCGCCACACCCAGCAGCATCGCGGCCACCGCCGGCGCGAAGGTCATGGCGTACGAGGTGTACGAGCGGTCCCAGGTCAGCCGGAACGTGGCCCGGTCCGGGTCGGCGACCCAGGGCACCAGCCCGGAGCCGGCCAGCGCACCGGCGACCATCGGGGCGGCCAGCGCGAGCACGCGCCCGATCACCGAGGAGCCGGTCAGCCCGAGCCGCACCCGCAGCCCGTACGCGGCCAGGTCGAACACCTCCCGGGCGACGGCCGAGCGGTCCGCCTCCGCCGTGGCGTCGGCGAAGACCGCCACCATCTCGTCGCCGTTCACCCGCCGGTAGCCGGCCGGGAACAGCTGGAGCACGGCCCTCAGCGCGGCCGGGGGCGCTCCGATCGTCGGCGTGGTCATGCGAGACCCCCTCCCCCCAGGGCCCGCCCCTCGGGCCCCGGCTTCCCCTTCAGCACCGAGCGGAGCGCGGCGAGCCGGCGTTCCGCCTCGGTGGCCACCGCCCGCAGCCGCGCGGCCTCGGCGGCCAGCGCACCGCGGCCGGCGTCCGTCAGCGCGTAGGTGCGCCGGGCGCGGCCGTCCACCACCTCCTCGGCCGCGACCTCGATCAGGCCCTGGCCCAGCAGCCGGTCGAGCGCTCCGTAGAGCGTGCCGGTGCGCATCTTGACCCGGCCCTCCGAGATCACGGCGATCTCCTGGATGAGCGCGTAGCCGTGCCTCGGGGCATCGGCGAGCGCGGTGAGCAGAAGCAGTGTCGGCTCCTGCATGGAGCGTTCTGTCATGGTCCACATATATCGCCCGACGGCATATACCGTCCACCTGAATCGCCGGACAGAATGGAACCCATGACGATCTCCGAGGAACTGCTCCCCGCCTGGACCGCCCTGCTGCACCGCTGCGACGCCGCGACCGACCCCGAACCGTACGGCCGGGAGCTGCTGCGCCGCTGGTCGGAGCCGCAGCGCCGGTACCACACCCGGGAACACCTGAGCGCGGTCCTGCGGCACGTCGACGACCTGGCCGGGCACGCCGCCGACCCGGACGCCGTCCGCCTCGCGGCCTGGTTCCACGACGCCGTCTACCGGCCCGACCGCAGCGAGAACGAGGAGCGCAGCGCCGCCCTGGCCGTCCGGGCCCTCACCGCCGCCAGCCTGCCCGCCGCCCGGGTGGCCGAGGTCGAACGGCTCGTCCTGCTCACCGTCACCCACGACCCCGCACCGGGCGACCGCGACGGCGAGGTGCTCTGCGACGCGGACCTCGCCGTCCTCGGCGGCACCCCCGAGGCGTACGCGGCGTACGCGGCCGCCGTCCGGGAGGAGTACGGCTTCGTCCCCGAGCCGGACTTCCGCGCCGGCCGCGCCGCCGTGCTGCGCGGGCTCCTGGCACTGCCCGCGCTCTACCGCACCCCGGCCGCCCGCGAGCGCTTCACGGACGCCGCCCACGGCAACCTGGCGGCCGAACTCCGCCGCCTGGAGGGTTGAGCAGCCTCCCCCGGACCAGCCCCCTCGGACCAGCTTCCCCCGGACCGGATTTCCTCAGACCAGCTTCCCGACCGGCGCCACCACCGCGCCCTGCTTGCCGCACACCCAGTGCGGCTCCGGCCCCAGCTCGGGCTCCACGCTCAGCGCGTGCGGGTCCCCGTCGGCCGCGCACCCGGTGCACAGCGGCCAGCGCCCGTACGCCTCCAGCAGCGCGTCCTGGACGTCCTGGGCGACCAGCCCGAGCACGTACTCGGTGCCGTCCGGCCACTGCTCCAGCCACCAGCGGCGGTGCGTCACCGCCTGCTCCACCAGCGAGACGACGGCGGCGTCCGCCACGTCCCGCGCGGTGAGGTCGGCCAGGATCAGTGCCCGCGCGTTGTGCAGGGCGGTCTCGATGTCGTCAGCTGCCATCCGTCCATTCTCCGTCGGCGCGCCGGAACGCGGAAACGCCGCGTGGGCGGCTCCCCGAAGGGAACCGCCCACGCGGACGAGGAACGAACCGATCCGATCGAAGCGATCAGGATCAGAAGTCCATGTCACCGCCCGGCATGCCGCCGCCGGCGGCCGCGGAGGCCTTCTCCGGCTTGTCGGCGATGACGGCCTCGGTGGTGAGGAACAGCGCCGCGATGGAGGCGGCGTTCTGCAGCGCGGAGCGGGTGACCTTGGCCGGGTCGATGATGCCCGCGGCGACCAGGTCGACGTACTCGTTGGTGGCGGCGTTCAGGCCGTGACCGGCGGGGAGGTTGCGCACCTTCTCCACCACGACGCCACCCTCCAGGCCGGCGTTGGTCGCGATCTGCTTGATCGGGGCCTCCAGCGCGACCTTGACGATGTTGGCACCGGTGGCCTCGTCGCCGTCCAGCTCCAGCTTGTCGAAGGCGACACCGGCCTGCAGCAGGGCGACGCCACCACCGGCGACGATGCCCTCCTCGACGGCGGCCTTGGCGTTGCGGACGGCGTCCTCGATGCGGTGCTTGCGCTCCTTGAGCTCCACCTCGGTGGCCGCGCCGGCCTTGATGACGGCCACGCCGCCGGCCAGCTTGGCGAGGCGCTCCTGGAGCTTCTCGCGGTCGTAGTCCGAGTCGCTGTTCTCGATCTCGGCGCGGATCTGGTTCACGCGGCCCGCGACCTGCTCGCTGTCGCCGCCACCGTCGACGATGGTGGTCTCGTCCTTGGTGATGACCACCTTGCGGGCGGTGCCCAGCAGGTCGATGCCGGCGTTCTCCAGCTTGAGGCCGACCTCCTCGGAGATCACGGTGCCACCGGTGAGGATGGCGATGTCGCCGAGCATGGCCTTGCGGCGGTCGCCGAAGCCCGGGGCCTTGACGGCGACGGACTTGAAGGTGCCGCGGATCTTGTTCACGACCAGGGTCGACAGGGCCTCGCCCTCGACGTCCTCGGCGATGATGACGAGCGGCTTGCCGCTCTGCATGACCTTCTCCAGCAGCGGGAGCAGGTCCTTGACCGAGCCGATCTTGGAGTTGGCGATGAGGATGTACGGGTCCTCGAACGTCGCCTCCATGCGCTCCAGGTCGGTGGCGAAGTAGGCGGAGATGTAGCCCTTGTCGAAGCGCATGCCCTCGGTGAGCTCAAGCTCCAGGCCGAAGGTGTTGCTCTCCTCGACGGTGATGACGCCTTCCTTGCCGACCTTGTCCATGGCCTCGGCGATCAGCTCGCCGATCTGGGTGTCGGCGGCGGAGATGGAGGCGGTGGAGGCGATCTGCTCCTTGGTCTCCACGTCCTTGGCCTGGGCCAGCAGCTGGTCGGAGACGGCCGCGACGGCCTTCTCGATGCCGCGCTTCAGGGCCATCGGGTTGGCGCCGGCGGCGACGTTGCGCAGACCCTCGCGAACCAGGGCCTGGGCGAGCACGGTGGCGGTGGTGGTGCCGTCACCCGCGACGTCGTCCGTCTTCTTGGCGACCTCCTTGACGAGCTCCGCACCGATCTTCTCGTACGGGTCTTCGAGCTCGATCTCCTTGGCGATGGAGACACCGTCGTTGGTGATCGTGGGGGCGCCCCACTTCTTCTCCAGCACGACGTTGCGACCCTTGGGGCCGAGCGTGACCTTCACTGCGTCGGCGAGCTGGTTCATGCCACGCTCAAGGCCGCGGCGAGCTTCCTCATCAAAGGCGATGATCTTGGCCATCAGAAGTGGTCCTCCGGGACACGGTCGACTGCTCGGACCAAGGGGTGCCCGCGACGGACGGCCCTGGTGTGCGGGGGTCTTTTCCCCTACCGCTCCCGGGGGCCTCACCGACCCGGTCCGCTGTCACTCTCACGCTGTGAGTGCTAACGCCAATGATTAGCACTCCGGGTGGTCGAGTGCAAGCCCAATCGCCAACCCGCGAGCCGCCGCTGGGACCACCCCCGGGGCCGCCCGGGAACGGCGACGGGCCCGTACGACGCGTGTCGTACGGGCCCGTCGAGAAGCGAGCGGTCACCAGCCGTGGGCCGCGCCGAGCTCCTGGAGTCGGAAGGGGTCAGACCGCCGCGCGAACCATGTCCGCCTGCGGGCCCTTCTGTCCCTGGGAAATCTCGAACTCGACCCGCTGGCCCTCCTCAAGGGTGCGGTAGCCGTCCATCTGGATCGCGCTGTAGTGGACGAAGACGTCCGCACCACCGTCGACCGCGATAAAGCCGTAGCCCTTCTCCGCGTTGAACCACTTGACGGTGCCCTGAGCCATTCCGAACTCCCCTAGTGCTGTGCTGGCCCTTCACGCGCCCGCAGGTCGCGGGCCCGGGTTGGTTGACGGCCCACCCGGGGAACCCCCCCTGGGCGCAGCCGTGCACGCCGCAACCCTCCGCGCGGAACGCCCAACGGGCTCCGGTGAGCGGGTGATTGCGTCGACCGCCGCTGAATGTATCCGGACCGAAGCCCTCTGCAACAGGGTCAACCGCCGGTAATTCCGCCCCGCCGGCAAGGGACAGGACGGGCCGAACCGGAAAAATCTCGGCATTCCACGCGGGACATAGCGGACGAATTACCCAAATCCCCGCGGTAATTCTGACATCGGCCTGACATGTTTCACGGCCCGGTCCCATCGGCCGGGCCCTGCCCGGCGGAACGCCGCGAACGGCCGAGAGGGAACCCCTGTTCCCAACCGAGCGACACTCTACTCCGACTCGACCCGGAAATATTCCCGCCGGAATGCAACCGGCCGCCCGTACATACGGAGAGCGGAATTCCGTACGTACGGGCGGCCGAATGGCGCGCGGGACGGCTCAGCAGCCGCCGGCCACCGCCGGAATGATCGAGACGCCGGCGCCGTCCGCGATCTCGGTCGCCAGGCCCTCGGCGAAGCGCACGTCGTCGTCGTTCACGTAGACGTTGACGAAACGGCGCAGCTTGCCGGTGTCGTCCAGGATGCGGGCGGAGATGCCCGCGTGGTTCTTCTCCAGGTCGGCGATGACCTCGCCCAGGGTGGCGCCCTCGGCGGTCACCTCGGCGGCGCCGCCGGTGTAGGTGCGCAGGATGGTGGGGATGCGGACGTTGGCGCTCATGACTCTCCTTGCGGGGGTGCGGCTCTGCGGGGCAGCGGTCGGGGCGGGCACGGGGCCGGCGGCGTGGTTCAGGCGGACGCGAGGCCGGCGGCGCGGAACGCGTCCAGCGTCGGGCGGATGACGGCGCTCATCCCGGCGTCGGAGACGGCGTCCAGGGTCTTCAGGCCGTCGCCGGTGTTGATCGCGACGGTCTCCTTGGCCGGGTCCAGCTGCCCGGTCTCGACCAGCTTCTTCAGCACGCCGACGGTCACCCCGCCCGCGGTCTCGGCGAAGATGCCCTCGGTCCGGGCCAGCAGCCGGATCGCCGCCACGACCTCGGCGTCCGTGACGTCCTCCACCGCGCCGCCCGTGCGGCGGGCGATGTCCAGCACGTACGGGCCGTCGGCCGGGTTGCCGATCGCCAGCGACTTGGCGATGGTGTCCGGCTTGACCGGCTTGATCACGTCCCGGCCGGCCTTGAAGGCGGCCGACACCGGGGAGCAGCCCTCGGCCTGGGCGCCGAAGACCCGGTACGGCCGGTCCTCGACCAGGCCGAGCTTGATCAGCTCCTGCAGCCCCTTGTCGATCTTCGTCAGCTGGGAGCCCGAGGCGATCGGGATCACGATCTGCTCCGGCAGCCGCCAGCCGAGCTGCTCGCAGATCTCGTACGCCAGCGTCTTGGAGCCCTCGCCGTAGTACGGCCGCAGGTTGACGTTGACGAAGCCCCAGCCCTCGCCGGCCGGGTCCCCGATCAGCTCCGAGCAGAAGCGGTTCACGTCGTCGTAGTTGCCCTCGATGCCGACCAGCTCGCCGCCGTACACCCCGGCCATGACGACCTTGCCCTGCTCCAGGTCGTGCGGGATGAACACGCAGGACCGGAAGCCGGCCCGGGCGGCCGCCGCGCCCACCGCACCGGCCAGGTTGCCGGTGGAGGAGCAGGACAGCGTCGTGTAGCCGAACGCCCGCGCCGCCTCGATGGCGCAGGCCACCACGCGGTCCTTGAACGAGTGCGTCGGGTTCCCGGAGTCGTCCTTGATGTGCAGCTGCGCGGTGAAGCCGAGCTCGCGGCCCAGGTTGTCCGCCTTCACCAGCGGGGTCCAGCCCGGGTTCAGGTTGGGCTTGGACGCGACGTCGGCCGGCACCGGCAGCAGCGGCGCGTACCGCCAGACCGAAGTCGGGCCGGCCTCGATCCGCTTGCGCAGCTCCTCGGCGCCCTCGCTGCCGAACTCGTAGGCGATCTCCAGCGGGCCGAAGCACTCCAGGCACGCGAAGCTGGGACCGAGCGGGAAGCGGGTTCCACACTCCCGACAGGACAGGGCGGCGGCGGGGCCGAGGTCCACGGAAACAGGTGCGGCAGTGTCGATAGCCATGACGGCGAGGCCTCTCTCCTCATCTTCCCCGCAGCGCGGACGCGCCACAGGCCGGAATTGGCACCTGTCCCGCCGGGGCCTGTCGTCGACAGCCGCGCGAGAAGGTTGCCGGGACGTCAACGGGCCGTTCCCTCAGTCCCTCTGGATGAGCTTGTGAAATTGTGGTGGTGCTCGACGGCGACCCCGGCGTGCATGGGTCCTACCGCTGTACGAAGACTGTATCCGAAGGCGCCAATCCTGAACGGGACCGTCCGCCACGCGAGATGACCCGTCCCACCCGACCCGCCGAGGAGACTTCCGTGCCCGCCGAACCGACTCCCGAGCTCCTCCCGCAGGCGGCGTCCTGGCTGCGCCGCCGCTCCTGGAGCGCGGCCGACCGGCCGGTCGACACCCTCCTCGCGGCCAAGGAACGCACCGGCCGCACGATCAGCGTCGTCCTCCCCGCCCTGGACGAGGAGGCCACCGTCGGCGACATCGTCCGCACCGTCCGCCGCGAGCTGATGGAACGGCTCCCGCTGGTCGACGAACTCGTCGTTGTCGACTCCGGCTCCACCGACGCCACGGCCGAGGCCGCCGCCGAGGCCGGCGCCCGGGTGGAGCACCGCGACGCCATCCTGCCCCGGCTGCCCGCCGCCCCCGGCAAGGGCGAGGTGCTCTGGCGCTCGCTGCTGGTCACCCGCGGCGACATCGTCTGCTTCGTGGACGCCGACCTGCGCGAGTTCGACCCGGCCTTCGTCTCCGGCATCGTCGGGCCGCTGCTGACCGACGAGTCCATCCAGCTGGTCAAGGCCATGTACGACCGCCCCCTCGAAGTCGCACTGAGCGGCTCCGCCGCGGGGGACCGCGCCGCCGTCCTCCCGGCCGGCGGCGGCCGGGTCACCGAACTCGTCGCCCGCCCCCTCCTCAACCTGCACTGGCCGGAACTCGCCGGCTTCGTCCAGCCCCTCGGCGGCGAGTACGCGGCCCGCCGCTCACTGCTCGAACGGCTGCCCTTCCCCACCGGCTACGGCGTCGAACTCGGCCTGCTCGTCGACGCGTTGGAGCTGGTCGGCCTGGATGCCCTGGCCCAGGTGGACGTCGGCGTCCGGCACCACCGCCACCAGGACGGCCAGGCGCTCGGCCGGATGGCCGCCACCATCTACCGCACCGCGCTCGAACGCCTCGACCGCGCCCACCGGCTCAAGGCCTCCGCCGACCTGGTCCGCCCGGAGCTCACCCAGTTCGCCCGCGACCCGGAGACCCGCGCCTTCCTCGCCCACACCCACCCGGTGACCGCCCTGGAACGCCCCCCGATGCACACCGTCCCCGA
Organism: Kitasatospora sp. NPDC085464; assembly: GCF_044541955.1. Classification (NCBI taxonomy): domain Bacteria; kingdom Bacillati; phylum Actinomycetota; class Actinomycetes; order Kitasatosporales; family Streptomycetaceae; genus Kitasatospora; species Kitasatospora sp. NPDC085464. The sequence continues at coordinate 73,419 of NZ_JBITTM010000020.1, read as the reverse complement.
ATACGCCACCCACCGATGACGGGTTTGCCACGCCGGGCGCCCGGCAACATGCCAACCATGGGCGATCTCACGACCGAACGTTCGAGTGCGACCGGCACCGCCCCCGTCCTGGTGGCCTCCAACCGGGGACCGGTGTCGTTCAGCACCGCCGACGACGGCACGCTGACCCTGCGGCGCGGCGGCGGGGGCCTGGTCTCCGGCCTCTCCGCCATCGACGACCCGAACGCCGTCTGGGTCTGCGCGGCCCTCGGCGCCGCGGACCGCAGAGCCGCCGCGGAAGCCCCCGACGGCCGCCTCGACCTGGCCGGCCACGACGTCGGCGGGCAGGCCGTCCGGATGCTGGACATCGACCCCGAGACCTTCGCCCGCGCCTACAACGGCGTCGCCAACTCCACCCTCTGGTTCGTCCACCACCTGCTGTACGCGACCCCCACCGCCCCCGCCTTCGACGCCGACTTCCGCACCGAATGGGCCGCCTACCGGGCCTACAACGCGGCCTTCGCCGAGGCGCTGGCCACCGAGGCCGCCCCGAACGCCGCCGTCCTCGTCCAGGACTACCACCTGTCCCTGGCCCCGGCGCTGCTCCGCGCCGCCCGCCCCGACCTGCGGATCGGCCACTTCTCGCACACCCCCTGGGCCCCGCCCGAGTACTACCGGATGCTCCCCGACGACGTCGCCCGCGCCGTCCTCACCGGCATCCTCGGCGCCGACCGGGCCGGCTTCCTCACCGAACGCTGGGCCCGCGCCTTCGCCGCCTGCTGCGCGGACCTCCTCGGCGCCGACGTCGACCACGAGGCGCTCACCGTCACCCTCGACGGCCGCACCACCGCCCTCGGCGTCCACGCCCTCGGCGCCGACGCCGACTTCCTGCGCGAACGCTCCCACCGCCCCGACGTGGACGAACGCCTCGCCGCCCTGCGCGAGGCCGTCGGCGAGCGCCGCACGATCGTCCGGGTCGACCGCACCGAGCTGAGCAAGAACATCGTCCGCGGCCTGCTGGCCTACCGGCACCTGCTCCGCACCCGCCCCGAGTGGCACGACCGCGTGGTCCACATCGCCTTCGCCTACCCGTCGCGGACCGACCTGGCCGAGTACCGCAACTACACGGCGCAGGTCCGCGAACTCGCCGACGCCATCGACACCGAGTTCGCCACCCCGGACTGGCAGCCCCTGATCCTGCACGTCGACGACGACTTCCCGCGCTCCCTCGCCGCCTACCGCCTGGCCGACGTCGCCCTGGTGAACCCGATCCGGGACGGCATGAACCTGGTGGCCAAGGAGGTCCCGGTCGTCTCCGACCGCGGCTGCGCCCTGGTCCTCTCCCGGGAGGCCGGCGCCCACGCGGAACTGGCCGACGACGCCCTGACGGTCAACCCGTACGACGTCATCGCCACCGCCGACGCCCTGCACACCGCGCTGACCATGCCCGAGGAGGAGCGCGCCGGCCGCACCAAGCGCCTCGCGGCGGCGGCCACCGCACTCCCCCCGCAGCAGTGGTTCCTCGACCAGCTCAACGCGCTGGCCCCGCTCAACTCCCGGTGAGGGCCTCCCCCAACGCCGCCAACAGCTCCACCACCCCGGCCGGCCCCGCGACCACCAGGTCCGCGCGGTCGGCCAGCTCCTTCACCGGCGCGTCCCCGACCGCCGCGCTGCACACCAGCAGCCCGGCCAGCCCGTCCCCGCGCAGCTCCTCCACCGCCGCGAACGCCGCCACGTCCCCGAGGTCGTCGCCCGCGTACAGCACCGACCGGGCGCCGCGCTCCCGCAGGAACCCGGTCAGCGCCGCGCCCTTGTCCACCCCCGGCGGCCGGAGCTCCAGCACCAGCCGTCCGGGCTCCACCACCAGCCCGCACTCGGCGGCCAGCTCCGCCACCGGCGCCCGCAGCAGCTCCAAGGTCTCCTCGGGCGCCGCCGTACGCCGCGTGTGCACCGCCACCGAGCGCCCCTTGTCCTCCACCCACACCCCCTCGGGTGCCCGCACCCGGGCCGCCACCAGCGGCAACGCCTCCCGCGCCCCGGCCACCCCCGGGTGCACCTCCGGCGCCGTCACCTCGCCGCCCTCCCAGCGCTCGGCCCCGTAGTGCCCGAGCACCACGACCCCCGGCACCCCGGCCAGCCCGCCGTACTCCACCGCCAGCGCCGCCGGCCGCCCCGTCACCACCACCACGGCCCCGACCGCCGGGGCCAGCACCCGCAGCGCCCCCGCCACCCCCGGATGCGCCCTCGCCTGCCCGGGGTCGGCCACGATCGGCGCCAACGTCCCGTCGAAGTCCAGCCCGATCACCGCGTCCCGGGGCGCCCGCAGGATCGCCCGCACCCCGTCCCGCCCGGCCTCGGTCCCCGGCACCCACGTCTCTTCGAATCCCATACCGAGGCCCATACCCCCCGGCCGCCCGCAGCCCACACCCCCTCGCCGGCCGCCCTAGCGGGCCGCCCGTCGTGCGGCCCGGATCCGCCGCAGCCGATTGACCAGCACCGGCGCGTGCGCCAGCGCCTCCTCCCGGTCCAGCAGCGCGTTCAGCAGCTGGTAGTACCGCGTGGAGGAGAGCCCCAGCTCCTCCCGGATGGCCCGCTCCTTGGCCCCCGCCGTCCGCCACTGCCGCCCCTCCAGCGCCAGCACCGCCCGGTCCCGCTCACTCAGCTCGCCCACCGCGCACACCTCCGCCGACCACTACGGAGTGTCATTCTCCCGCGCGACCCCGACACACAGTGCTCGCCCCACCGCTCTCCGGCCCCGGCTAACGTCACCCCCATGACCACGCCCAGCTTCGTCCTGAACATCCCCGCGGCCGACCTCGAACCCGACCCGCTCGACCCGTCCCAGATCGTCTCCGGCACCCCCGAGGTCACCGGCAGGGTCCTCTCCGAGTCCGCGGACGGCCGCCAGCTGCGCGGCCTCTGGCAGATCACCCCCGGTGTGGTCACCGACGTCGAGGCCGACGAGATGTTCGTGGTCCTCAGCGGCCGGGCCACCATCGAGATCGAGGGCGGCCCGACCCTGGAGGTCGGCCCCGGCGACTGCGCGGTGCTGCGCGAGGGCGACCGCACCACGTGGACGGTCCACGAGACCCTCCGCAAGGCCTACGCGATCACGCTCCCCTGAGCGGAGACGCACCGAGGCCCGGCCCCGAACCACCGGGACCGGGCCTCCGCGGCACGGCGGGGTCGGACGACGGGCCCCTACTTGCGGACCCGCGCCGCCTCCTTCACCGCCGCGTCCTGCAGCCCCCCGAGCACCTGCTTCGGGTCCCCCGTCACGGCCTGGCCGATCCCCGCCTTGATCCGGTTGCTGACCTCACCCCAGGCCGGGTCCCCGAACGGGTAGAAGCTGGCGTTGGTCAGCCCGACCGCGAACTGCTTGAGGTCCGCGTGCTTCGGGTCCGTCGTCATCTGGTTGAACGCGTCCTGGGTGACCGGCAGCAGGTTGTACTGCTCGTCGAACTTCAGCTGGTTGTCCCGGTTGTAGACGAACGACAGGAACTTCTTGATCTCGTTCTTGTGCCCGTTCGCCTTGAACGCCATCATCCAGTCCGCGACGCCGAGGCTCCCCGTCCGGCCCACGCCGTCCTTCTTCGGGATCGGCGCCGTCCCGAAGTCGATGTTCCCGGTGGTCGCCATCCGCAGCAGCGTCGGGTGCCCGTTCAGCATCGCGACCTTCCCGGCGGCGAAGTCCTGGAACACCGGGGTGCGGTTCATCTTCCCCGGGTCCGGGTACGTCAGGCCGGTGCTCACCAGGTTGCTCTTCAGCCAGCCGAAGGTGGCCTGGTTCTGGGTGCTGTCGATGGTGTAGTTGCCGACGTCGTCGGAGATGCTCCCGCCGCCGCTCAGCGTCCACAGCATGGACTCCGCGGGCGCCTCCTCCGGCCCCAGCGGAAGCCCGTACGGGGTCACCCCCGGCACCTTGGCCTTGATCTTCTCCGCGTCCTGCTTCAGCTCGCTCCAGGTGGCGGGTGGCTGCGCGATCCCCGCCTGCCGGAACACCGCCTTGTTGTAGAAGAGCACCCGTGACGAGGACACGAACGGGATCCCGTACTGGATGCCGAGCACCTGCCCGGCGTGCGCGAAGCCGTCCAGGAAGTTCGCCTGGGCGTCCATCGTGAGCACGTCGGACGCCGGGTACAGCCGGTCCGCCGCGACCTGGTCGGCGAAGCCGCCGGTCTGCAGCAGGTCCGGCGACTTCCCGGCCGCGATCATGTCGTCGACCTTCTTGCCGATCTCGGTCCAGCTGTCGACCTCGACGCTGACCTTGATCCCGGGATTGGCGGCCTCGAAGTCCTTGGCGACCGCGTCCCAGTAGCGCTTGGAGCCGGTCTCCTGGTTCTCCCCGTAGTCCGCGGCGACCAGCTTGAGGGTGACGGTCCCGTCGCCCTGCCCGCTGCACGCGCCGACACAGGTGAGTGCCACCGCTCCGGCCAGCACACTGCCGAGCACACGGGTGGGAACGTGGACGCGCCTGTTCAACGCGGGTACCGCCTTAGGGGAAGAACTGCCGCCGGAACGAGGGATTCCGGCAGGGGGAGGCGCCACACTGCCAAACCGGCGGAGCACTGGTCCACACCACTGGGCCACCCCGCCGCAATGGTTACCGAAGTGCCCGGGGTCGTTGCGCGATGCGCAACACCGGCGCCCCCGAGCACCTCCCGGACAACCCCCGGACACTCCCCGTACGCCCCCGCCCAAAGCCCCGCACACCCCCGCAGCTGCGACAAAGCTCACCCAGTATGGACCAGACCAATCCGACAACTGGACTAGACCTCTTCTATCCACCAAGGGAAACTGTCCTCCGTGAAGCACGTCATCGCACTCGATGTAGGCGGCACCGGCATGAAGGCCGCGCTGCTCGCCCAGGACGGCTCCGTGCTGTTCGAGGCACGCCGACCGACCGGGCGGGAGCACGGCACGGACGCCGTCGTCGCCGCCATCCTCGACTTCGCCACCGACCTGGCCGAGGAGGGCCGCCGCCGCTTCGGCGTCGCCCCGCTCGCGGCCGGGGTGGCCGTTCCGGGCACGATCGACGAGAAGAACGGAATCGCGGTCTTCTCCGCCAACCTCGGCTGGCGGGACCTCCCCCTGCGCACGCTCCTCGGCGGGCGGCTGGCCGGTCCCGACGGCACCGCGATGCCGGTGGCGCTCGGCCACGACGTGCGTTCGGGCGGCCTGGCCGAGGGCCGGCTCGGCGCCGGCCGGGGCGTCGACCGCTTCCTGTTCATCGCCCTCGGCACCGGCATCGCCGGCGCCATCGGCATCGGCGGCCGGATCGAGGCGGGCGCGCACGGCTACGGCGGCGAGATCGGCCACGTCGTGGTCCGCCCGGGCGGACCACCGTGCGGCTGCGGTGCCCGCGGCTGCCTGGAGACCCTGGCCTCCGCCTCCGCCGTCTCGCGCGCCTGGGCCGAGGCCAGCGGCGACCCCGACGCCGACGCGGCATCCTGCGCCGCCGCGGTGGACGCCGGGGACGACCGCGCACTCGCGGTCTGGCAGCGGGCGGTCGACGCCCTGGCGGACGGCATCGTCCTCGCCCAGAGCCTGCTCGACCCGTCCACGGTGATCGTCGGCGGCGGGCTCGCCGAAGCCGGCGACACCCTCTTCACACCGCTTCGCGCGGCGGTCACCGAGCGCCTGACCTTCCAGATGCCCCCGAAGGTCGTTCCGGCCATGCTCAAAGACACCGCCGCGTCCCTGGGCGCGGGCCTGCTCGCCTGGGACCTGCTCTCGATGGAGGTGACCGCGTGACCACCGCGGACCGTGACCGTACTGTCCTGGCCGGTGCCCGGCTGGTCCTGCCCGGCGGTGTCGTCGAGGACGGCCGCCTGACCGTCCGGGGCGACCGGATCTCCGCCCTCACGAACGGCACGAGCGGCGGCGCCGCCGAACCCGGCGACCTCGACCTGACCGGTCACACCGTCGTCCCCGGCTTCGTGGACCTGCACGTCCACGGCGGCGGCGGCGCCTCCTACGCCTCCGGCAACGCCGAGGAGGCCCTGCTCGCCGCCCGGACCCACCTGCACCACGGCACCACCACCACCGTCGCCTCCACCGTCACCGGCGAGATCGACGAGCTCGCCCGCCAGGCCGCCGTCCTCTCCGAGCTCGTCGAGGACGACGTGCTGGCCGGCATCCACTTCGAGGGCCCCTTCATCTCGCACAACCGCTGCGGCGCCCACCGCCCCGACCTGCTGCGCGAGCCCGACCCGGCCCTCGTCCGCAAACTCGTCGACGCCGCCCGCGGCCACGCCACCATGGTCACCCTCGCCCCCGAACTCCCCGGCGGCCTCGACTCCGTGCGCATGCTCGCCGACCTCGGCATCATCGCCGCCGTCGGCCACACCGACTCCGACTACGCCACCACCCTGCAGGCCATCGACGCCGGCGCCACCGTCGCCACCCACCTCTTCAACGCCATGCCCGCCATCGCCCACCGCGCCCCCGGCCCGATCGTCGCCCTGCTGGAGGACGAGCGGGTCACCGTCGAGCTGATCAACGACGGCGTGCACCTGCACCCCTCGGTCCTCGACCTCGCCTACGGCACCGCCGGCCCCCACCGCGTCGCCCTGATCACCGACGCCATGGGCGCCGCCGGCACGGGCGACGGCCTCTACCCCCTCGGCCCCCTCCAGGTCCGGGTCAGGGACGGCGTGGCCCGGCTGGTCGAGGGCGGCGCGATCGCCGGCTCCACCCTCACCCTGGACGTCGCGTTCCGGCGCTCGGTGACGGTCAACGGCCTGACCCTGAACCAGACCGTCGAGTCGCTGTCCGCCACCCCGGCCCGGCTGCTCGGCCTCGACGACCGCATCGGCTCGCTGGAGACCGGCAAGCTCGCCGACCTCGTGGTGGTCGACTCCGAGAGCTTCGAGCTGGTCGCCGTCATGCGCCGCGGCCGCTGGGTCGTGGGCGCCGACCGGTTCTCCACCGTGCAGCCGGCCTGACCGAGGCCTCCCGGGCGAGCTGCCTGAAGGAGCCGCCCGGACAAAGCCGACGGCCGCCCTCCCCGCTGCGGGGAGGGCGGCCGTGGAGCGTCCGGCGGGCGGTCGGGCTCAGCCGCCCGGTTCGATGGTGATCTGGTCGATCAGGATCGACGCCCCGGCGGGCCCCGTGAAGGTCACCGAGTTCTGGCCGGCCTGGAACTGCGGCAGTATCCAGGTGGTGTACCAGGCCGACGCCTGGTCCTTGGGAGCGGGACCGTAGATCTTGTAGGTCACCCCGCTCGGCCAGTCCTTGCCGTTCACCGCGGCCGTGCCCTTGAGGTCGCCGCCCGAGTAGTTGTAGTGCACCGTCAGCTTGTACGTCCCGGCCGTGGCGATCTCACCGCTCCACGTCACCGAGCCGCCCGGCTGGAGGGTCAGGTAGCTGCCGTCGGCCGACTTGGCGCCCTTGACGGTGTTGCCGGAGGGAGCGTTCTGCGCCTGCAGCTGGCTCGCGTCCACGGTCGACGGGCCGGTGATCGGGGTGGCGCTCGCCGAGGGGCCGCCGCCGGCGGTCGAGGCGGTCGACCCCGGGGTGGCGGGGCCGGGCGCGGCGGTGGTGGCGGCGCCGCCCTTGGCGTTCTTGTCGCCGCCGTCCGGGTTGCCGCCCGTGGAGAGCGCTATCCCGGCGCCGATCGCGATGGCCGCGACCACGGCGACCGCGCCGATCACCGCGCCCTTGCTCCGGCCGCTGCTCGGCCGCTCGTCCCCCGGCTGCGGCCGGGAGTGCTCGGCGTAGCGGTTCTGCTGGGTGGGCGCGCCGCCGTACTCGGCCTGCTGTGGCACGCCGGGCTGACCGTACGGGGCCTGCGGCTGACCGCCCGGGTACCCCTGCTGCGGCATGCCCTGCTGGCCGTACGGCTGCTGCTGCCGCGGCGGGTAGCCGTAGCCGTACTGGGCGCGCCCGACCTCCATCGGCCGGTTGTAGGACGTGCGGGGAACACCCTGCTGCGGCTCGGCCGGCTGCCCGGTGGAGCCGTCGGCCGGGCGGTAGAGGTAGCCGAACGGGTCGTCGTCCTGCGGGGCACCGCCCCCCTGGCCCTCGGGCACTCCGTTGCTGCCGGCGGTCGTCACGGTGGTCTGTTCCCCCATCCGGTGCGCGCCGCCGGGCTGCGGGCGGCGCAGATCATGGACGCTGTCGTACCGGGCACCCTACCTGCCGCACGTGACAGCAGGAAAAGAACCCTTGACAACTCGCGGGTAACCGGGAACCCACCTGCGGTGTCGGGGGCGCCGGGGCCGTGTCGTCCGCCCGCGTCCGGTCTCAGCCCGCGCGCCGGTGCGAGCGCTCTCCGCGCGCCCCGCGCACGGCCCCGCCGCGGGCGCGCTTCTCGTCGTACATCCGCTCGTCGGCGGTCTGCAGCACCTCCTCGATGCTCATCCCGCAGCCCGCCCAGCCGATCCCGAGGCTCACCCCCACGCGCATCGCCCGGCCGTCGATCCGCATCGGCGGGATGATCGCGTTGCGCAGCCGGTGGGCGAGGTCCTTCGCCTCCTCGCGGCCGATGCCGTCGGCCAGCACCACGAACTCGTCGCCGCCGAGCCGGGCCACCGTGTCGCCGTCCCGGACGGCCTGGCTCAGCCGCCGGGCGACCTCGACCAGCACCGCGTCGCCCGCGTTGTGGCCGAACCGGTCGTTGATCGACTTGAAGCCGTCGAGGTCGCAGAAGAGCACCGCGAGCCCCTTGTCCACGGCGGCCGCGCCGCCGGAGCGGAACGGGGCGGACCAGGCGTCGCCGCCCGGCCCGTGGTCGGCCGGGACGACCGCGTGCACGTGCTCCCCGTAGCCCTGGCCGAGGCCGGGCGGCGGGACGCCCTCGGGCAGCCCGTAGCCGTGCACCGCCCCGGCGTACGGGTCCGCGCCCTCCAGCCCGTCGTGGGCCGCGTGGGCGCTGTAGGAGCTGTAGGAGTCGGCCGGGTAGCCGTACGACGGCGAGTAGGCCGCCTCGGCGGGGCCGGGCGCGGCGCCGACCGGCTGCGGCTGGGCGCAGAGCCGGCGGGCCAGCCGGGCCTTGAGCTCGGCGCCGTTGGGCAGGCCGGTGAGCGCGTCGTGGCTGGCCCGGTGGGCGAGCTGGAACTCGTGCCGCTTGCGGTCCTCGATGTCCTCGACGTGGGTGAGCAGGAAGCTGGGCCCCTCGGCCGCGTCCGCCACGATCGAGTTGCGCAGGCAGACCCACTGGTAGCCGCCGTCCCGCCGGGACAGCCGCAGCTCCGCCCGGCCGCTCTCGGCGCTGGTGCGCTCCAGCAGGGCCCGGTCCTCGGGGTGGACGAGGTCGGCGAAGCTCTGCTGGCGCAGCACCGCGCGGGGGCGGCCGAGCAGCCGGCAGAGCGCGTCGTTGACCCTGGTCAGCTGGCCGCGCCCGGCGCCGTGCAGCTCGGTGATGGCCATCCCGCTGGGCGCGTACTCGAACGCCTGGCGGAAGCTCTCCTCGCTGGCCCGCAGCGCCTGCTGCTCCTTCTCCAGGCGGGCCAGCGCGCGTTGCATCTCGGCCCGCAGCCGGGCGTTGCCGATCGCGATCGAGGCCTGCAGCGAGAACATCTCCAGCGCCTCGCGGGTCCATGCGCCGGGGCGCTTGCCGCTGCGCGGGCGGTCCACCGAGAGCACCCCGAGCAGGTCGCCGCCGGCGCTGTACATCGGGGCGAGCAGCCCGTCGGCGGGGTGCCAGTCGTTGGCGTACACGGGCAGCGGGCCGTCCCCGATCCAGCGCGGGATGTCGCTGGCGACGGCCCAGCCGCGGTCGAACGGCAGGAAGCGCAGGGTGCCCCAGTGGTCGCTGACGCCGAGCAGCCGGTCCCAGGACTCCCGGGAGCCGACCTGGCCGAGCAGCACGGAGGGGCCGCCCATCGGGCTCTCCTCCAGCTCCCAGACGGCCGCCACCACGAGGTCGCCGTCCGGGCGGACCAGGCTGACCGCGGCGGCGTCGAAGCCGAGCCCGTGCACCGCGCCCTCGACGACGGCCTGCAGCGTGCCCGCCAGGCTGCGGGCAGCGTTGAGGTCCGCCACGACCCGGTGCAAGGTGCGGAGGGTCGCGAGACGGACGTACGGCTCCGACTCGGCTTCCATGCGGGGGCTCCCCGGCTGCTTCGGATAGTTCTTGATTGGTTATCGTCCGATTGCCAGAAGAACTGAATCACAGGGAGCACAGCGTTCGGCACGCTCGGTCAGCAATAGGGCGCCACTTGTGACTTAAATCACACGACACTAATGCGCCCGTAATCAGTTCATCCGCCCCATAACGGGACACAAAGTTCCATCCGGACCTTTTCTCCTGGTCGACCGCACCGGCCGCGAGCTGAAGCCGGCTGCACCCGCCGGTCCGTCCGCTTCACTCCTGCGGGTGAGTCCGACCGGCGACCGCGACCCCGCGGGCGCGCCGCCGGTCCTACGACCAAGGCCCGATGCCGTTTCCCGCGGGTGACGACTACCGTGCGGTACGTGTACCCGTCCCCGCAGCCCGAAGCTGCCCCCCACGCCACGCCCGACGAGTTCCGGGCAGCACTCTCCCAGCTCGCCGCCGGCGTGAGCCTGGTGACCGTCCACGACCCGGAGGACGGCGAGGACATCGGCATGACCGCGACGTCCTTCCTCTCCGTGTCGCTGGAGCCGCCGCTGGTGCTGATCTCGGTCCGCGAGGACTCCCGGATGGACGAGGTGCTCTCCCGGGTCGACACCTGGGCGGTCTCGGTGCTGACCGAGGGACAGAAGACGCTCGGCTCGCGCTTCGCCATGAAGGGCCGGCTCAGCGACCGGCTGCTGTTCGCGGACACCGCGCACCACCGCGGCCCGCGCACCGGCGCCCCGCTGGTCGAGGGCGCGCTGGCCACCGTCGAGTGCCGCACCGAACAGCGGATACCCGCGGGCGACCACACCCTGCTGCTCGGCCGCGTGCTGGAGGCCGTGGTGCCCGACCCCGGCGGCCGTCCGCTGCTCTACTTCCGCGGCGGCTACCGCACCCTGGGCTGAGCTGCGCCGAACCGGGCCGGGCCGAGCGGGCCCGGCTACTCGCCGCCCCGCGGCACCCGGCGGCCCTGCTTGACCTCGGAGCGGTGCCGCTTGTTGAACAGCCGGCGCTCGACCATCCCCCGGCTCGGCTTGGTCGCCCGCCGGGTCTTCGGCGGCGGCGCGCACGCCTCGGTCAGCAGCGCCGACAGCCGGGCCGCGGCCGCCTCCCGGTTGCGCCACTGCGAGCGGAACTCCGAGGCCTGGACCACCAGCACCCGGCCGTCCACCAGCCGCCCGGCCAGCCGCTCCAGGGCGCGCTCGCGCCACACCTCGGGCAGCGCCCCGGTGGACGCCACGTCGAAGCGCAGCTCGACCTTGGAGTCGGAGGTGTTGACGTGCTGGCCACCGGGGCCGGAGGAACGCGAGAAGCGCCAGACGAGCTCGGCGTCGGGGACGACCACCGACCCCCGTACGCGGATGGGCTCGGGCATGCGCCCATCATCCCGCGCTCGGCCGTCCGGGTCACCCGGTTAATCAGGCCCGCCTTCCGGGCCCGCCTCTTGGGCCCGGCACCCGGGCCCGGCACCCGGGCCGGGCACCCGGTTACCCGCACGCGCCGCGAGCCCCGACAATGGCGTACGTGATCGAGCTCGGCTACTCCCTCTCCAACCGCTTCCCCGACCCCCCGCAGACGGACTACCGCACCGCGTCCGTGCACGCCCTGCGCTACGACCTGTTCTGCGGCGACGTCTACCTGGACGCCGAGGGCGCCGAGCTGTCCACCGCCTGGGGCTGGGTGCCGGTGCTCGACTTCGCCTGGGCGCTGTGCGACATCGCCGAGCACCTGGACCGCGACCCGGACGGCATCCGGGCCGCCCGGGTGCAGACCGCCGACCTCGACTTCACCCAGAACACCGAGCTGCTGCGCTTCGCCCGCCGCTTCAACTGGGTCGAGGTCACCGCGACCTGGCTGCCGGACGAGCCGCCGGCCGTGGTCCGCCACAGCGACCTGCGGCGCGAGGCCCGGGACTTCCTCCAGGACACCCTCGCCGACCTGTTCGACATGCACCCCGACCTGGCCGACAACCCGAACGTCTGGTCGCTGCAGGGCCGGTTCCGCCGGATCTGACGGCCGTCTTTGCCGGGGCTTTGCCCCCGTGAATCACCCGCGCGAAGAATTCACGGACCCTGCGGAACCAAGCCGCCCGGGTATTGCGTTGTCCCGGGGAAAAGCGCACGAAGCGAACGAAGGGACAGCAAACGCCATGCCAGTGAGCCTCTCCAAGGGTGGCAACGTCTCGCTGACCAAGGAGGCCCCCGGCCTGTCCGCGGTCACCGTCGGCCTGGGCTGGGACGTCCGCACCACGACCGGCGCCGAATTCGACCTCGACGCCAGCGCGATCGTCCTGAACGCGGACGGCAAGGTGCTCTCCAACGCCCACTTCGTCTTCTTCAACAACACCAGCACGCCGGACAACACCGTCGTGCACACCGGTGACAACCGCACCGGCGAGGGCGCGGGCGACGACGAGTCGATCAACGTCAACCTGGCCGGCCTGCCGGCCGAGGCCACGAAGATCACCTTCCCGGTCACCATCTACGACGGCACCGCCCGCGGCCAGAGCTTCGGCCAGGTCCGCAACGCCTACATCCGCGTGGTGAACGCCGCCGGCGGCGCCGAGATCGCCCGCTACGACCTCTCCGAGGACGCCGCCACCGAGACCGCGATGATCTTCGGCGAGCTCTACCGCAACGGCAGCGAGTGGAAGTTCCGCGCCGTCGGCCAGGGCTACGCCTCCGGCCTGGCCGGCATCGCCCAGGACTTCGGCGTGCAGATCTGACGCACCCCTCCTGACAACGCCGCGGCGCGGGAAGCCGGTCCGTCCGACTTCCCGCGCCGCGGCGTTCGTGCGACAGGGCTCAGCGCGAGGCGCGCAGCTCCGGCAGCTGGATCAGCTCGGTCTCGTCCTCCGGCGTCAGGTCCACCACGGTCGGCTCGCCCTGCTCCGGCTCCCGCGCGTCCCCGCGCACCGCGGTCGACTCCGCCGCCCGGGCCTCGGCCTCGGCCTTCGCGGCCACGGCCTCGTCACCCACCACGTCCGCCAGGTCGGCCCGCTCCCCGAGTTCGGCGACGCTGCCCACCGCCGACACCGGAGCCGCCGGACGGCCCGGAGCGCCCGCGCCGCGGCCGAAGAAGCTGAACCCCTGCCCGCGCGCCTGCCCCGACTGCGCCGGCCGCGGCCGCTGCCGCTCCGCCGGTACGGGCGCGGCGGCCGGCGCGGCCTGCGCGCCGCCGAGCTGACCGACCGTCGCCGTCAGCGCCGGACGCAGCGGAGCGGGCCGCACCGCCGGCTCGGCCACCGGCGCCGAGGCCGGTGCCGGGGCCGGAGTGGGCACCGCGGGCGCCACCGGGGCGGGCACGGCGACCGGCGCGGGCGCCGGCGCGGCCTGGGCCACCGGGGCGGCCGGGCGGATCCGCGACGGAGCCGCGGAGGCCCGCAGCGCGACCTCCGCACCCGCCGTCCGCGCCCGCTGCGCCTCCTGCTCCGCCGCGCGGCGCTCCAGCAGCCGCAGCACGGCCGCAGCCCGCACGTAGGCGGCCGGGCTGGCCGGGTACTTGGGACGGCTCGCGGCGAGCGCCCGCTGGGCCGCCTCGGCCTCCTTGAGCGCCTGCTCGGCCACCGTCACGGCCCGCTCGCGCAGCAGCCGGGCGATCTCGGTCTCCGCCTTGGCCAGCCGCGACTTCTCCGCGGTCAGCCGGCGCCCGAACCGGGTGGCCCGCTCCTCGGCGACCTCGGCCGCGTACTCGGCCTCCGCCAGCTGCTCCTCGAATCGCTCCTCGGCCCGCATCCGCTGCGCCGCGGACATCTCGGCGGCCGCCCGGGCCGCCTTGTCCCGCTGACGCAGCAACAGCGCGAACCCGAGCGTGGCGATCAGTGCGGCGATGCCCACCGACCGCACCAGGATGGTGTCCTGACTGAAAAGCAGAGCGGCCAGAGCGGCTACCAGCAGTACGCCGGCGGCGGTGGGGGGAAAGACCCGGCCGAGGACGGAGGAATGACGGTGGCGTCCGCGAGACATGCCAAGAAACTAGCGTGCGAATTGGGGCTCTGTCAGCCCAGGGTCCCCTTCCGCCCTTGACAGGGGGCGGTTTTTACCGCACGTGCCCGGATTCTCACTCAAGATCACGAAGAAAGCCCTGCTCAGCGGTGGGACGCCGCCGGACCGCTCGGACCGTCGTGATTCTCGGGCAACTTGCAGACGTGCTGGAGCCAGAGCGCCGCGGCGATCACCGCGATCCCCGCCAGCACCGCGAAGCCCGCCGTGACGGCCTGGTCCTGGCGGGCCGGCACGTCCAACTCCCCCAGCAGGTAGATCCCGGTGCCCGCGTAGATGCCGGTGACGACCGCGGAGACCAGCGCGCTGGCCTGCCCCAGCACCAGCGCCCGGGCCGCGAGCAGCGGGTCGACCCCCTTCGCGCCGGGCTGGCGCTCACGCGCCGCCTTCAGCCGGGAGCGCAGGGACAGCGCGGTCGCCAGCAGGATCACCGCCACCGCCGCCAGCACCACCGGCGCCGCACCCGGCACCGCCGGCAGCGTGTCCAGGGAGGCCCACAGCTTGGAGCCGGCCCAGGCCAGCGCCGTCGTGGCGGCCGTGATGCCGATCAGCAGGCGGAGGCGAAGCAGCTTCACTCGGAGGAGGTCCTTCCCGGGGTTCCAGAGCCGGCCGACCGCCCGGTGACCCGACGCGGCGGCGCCAGGCCACCGTACCGGGCCCGGCCGGACGGACACCCGCGCGAACGGCGGACACCTACTGGTACGGCCGGGCCCCCGGTCGAGTTCCCTGATCAACGGCCCCGGGGGGCCTACTCCGGCAGCGTCAGCCGGATGTCCTCGCGGCGCTTCACGCCCTGCGCGTCCGGGCCGCCGAGCGCCGCCAGCAGCGCGTCGACCCGCCCGTGCCCGGGCACCTCGGCCTCCGGCTGCGCGTCCAGCCACGGGGCGAGCACGAAGGCCCGCTCGTGCGAGCGCGGGTGCGGCAGCAGCAGCTGCGGGTCGTCGCTGAGCTCGCCCTCGTAGGACAGGATGTCGACGTCCAGGGTGCGCGGCCCCCAGTGGACCGTCCGCACCCGCCCGAAGGCGTCCTCGATCGCGTTGCCGCGCTCCAGGAGGTCCCGCGGGGGCAGCGAGGTGCGCAGCACGACGACGGCGTTGTAGTAGTTGGGCTGCTCCTCGGGGCCGCCGACGGCCTCGGTCTCGTAGACCGCGGAGACGGCCTTGATCTTCAGCCCGGGGGTGTCGGCGAGCGCGTCCACGGCGCCCTGCAGGGTGTCCAGCCGGTTGCCCAGGTTGCTGCCGAGCGCGACCACCGCGCAGCGCTGGCTGTGCAGTGTGGTGTCAGCGGAGTCCACCCGGCTCTCCAGGTCGAACGCGTTCGGCGTGGCGGTCGGGTCGCTGCTACTCATCGAAGTCTTCCCTCTGCATCGGATACCGGGCGCGCGGTGGGGGTCACGCGCGGCCCCGGTGGATGGTCACGGTCACGTCGTCGAACGGCACGGTGATCGGGGCGTCCGGCTTGTGCACCGTGACCTCGACCTCCTCGACCGCTTCGTGCTTGAGGCACTGGTCGGCGATGCGCTGGGCCAGGGTCTCGATCAGGTCGACCGGCTCCCCGGCGATGATCGCGGTGACCTCCTCGGCCACGATGCCGTAGTGCGCCGTGCGGGTGAGGTCGTCTCCGGACGCGGCGGGGCGGGTGTCCAGGTACAGCACGAGGTCGACGACGAAGGTCTGCCCCTCGACGCGCTCGCGCTCGAAGACGCCGTGGTGGCCCCGGGCTCGCAGCCCCCGCAGGGTGACGCGGTCCAGCAAACGAATCACTGCTCCCAGTCGGACGGGCCCCACCCGGAGAAAGGCATGGACGGGCAGGGCGAAGGCGGGCAGCGCCCGCCACTCCGCTTCGAATCTACCCGCGAGCACGGACAACGCCTGACCGTCCTACCCGGCAGCAAACGGTGCCACGCACACCGGAATGGCGATTGACGTGAACGTTCGGTGACCACTCCGGAATTCCCGGGCGACGAACCGCCACCGCATTTCCGCAGCGGTCGGAATCAACTCTCGTCGTCCTCGTCGCCGCTGGTCAGAACGGGTGAACCGTGGTGCGACCAGAGCTTCCACCCGGCCGGGGTACGGCGGAACAGATTCGTCGACACGACCTTTCCGCCGACCAGCGGTCCGAGTTCGCCCTCCTCCTCCGCCTCGCCCCCGGACAGGATGTTCTCGGTGCACGTGACAAGGGCCACATCACCGTGGACCTCGGCCTCGACATCGGTCAGGAAGAACTGGATGTACTCCGTGTTCATCATGATCAGCATGTACGAACGGGTCACCTGGGCCCGCCCGCGCAACACCGGCCAGCCCGGGTGCACGCACACCACGCCGCCCTTGTCGTCGGCGTCCGCGGCGCCCAGCCAGGCGTCCTCGACCGCCTCCAGGTCCCCCCGTTCCAGCGCCTCGTAGAGCGCCCGGTTCGCCGCCAGCACGGCCTCCAGGTCCGCCTCGCGTGCCTGCCCGGCCGTTCCGCCGCTCAACCTGCCGTCACCCGTCACAGACCCTCCCTCACCCCAACCGCGCCGCGTGCTGCCACGCCGCGACGACCCGTACGGCGTCCGCCGTGCCGGACACGTCGTGCACCCGCACCGCCCAGGCTCCGGCCCGGGCCGACAGCACCGACACCGCGGCCGTCGCGTCGTCGCGCTCCCGGGCCGGGCGCAGTTCCCCGGTTGCCGGGTCGGCGAGCAGCGTACCCAGGAACCGCTTGCGCGAAGCGGCCACGAGGACGGGACGGCCGAGCGCGGTGAGCGCGTCCAGCCGGGCGAGCAGCGTCCAGTTGTGCTCGGCGGTCTTGGCGAAGCCGAGCCCCGGGTCGAGGATCAGCTGGTCCTCCTTGACCCCGGCCGCCAGCAGCGCGTCCACCCGGGCGGTGAGCTCGGCGACCACGTCCCGCACCACGTCGTCGTAGACGGCCAGCCGGTCCATGTCCGCGGACTGCCCGCGCCAGTGCATCACCACGAAGGGCGCGCCGGTCTCGGCGACCACCCGGGCCATCGCCGGGTCCGCCAGCCCGCCGGAGACGTCGTTGACGATCGCGGCGCCGGCCTCGACGGCCCGCTCGGCGACCGAGGCGCGCATGGTGTCGACGGAGACGGTCACCCCGGCGTCGGCGAGCTCGCGCACCACCGGGACCACCCGGCGCAGCTCCTCCTCCTCGGGCACCCGCTGCGAGCCCGGCCGGGTGGACTCGCCGCCGACGTCCACCAGGTCCGCGCCGCGGGCCCGCAGGGCGAGCCCGTGCGCGATCGCCTTGGCGGGGTCGTGCCAGAGCCCGCCGTCCGAGAAGGAGTCGGGCGTGACGTTGACCACGCCCATCACGGCGCAGCGTTCGAGCCGCGGCAGACCGACCGGGAGGGAGAAGGACGGTGTCTCGCTCATGCGCCCGCCCCGTTCCGCTCGGCAGGGGCCTGGGCCCGTGCGCGCCTTCCGGTGATCCGCTCGCTGCGCTCGCTCATGCTCCCCATTATCGAACGAGGCCCCCGCCGGGGATTCCC
The DNA here is from genome assembly GCF_044541955.1 of Kitasatospora sp. NPDC085464. Lineage (NCBI taxonomy): Bacteria > Bacillati > Actinomycetota > Actinomycetes > Kitasatosporales > Streptomycetaceae > Kitasatospora > Kitasatospora sp. NPDC085464. Next base: position 55,904 of record NZ_JBITTM010000020.1, on the reverse strand, counting down.
GGCGGGGGCCTCGTTCACGGCTGCGGTGCCTCAGGCGGCCTCGGTGACCTCTCGGGTCGACGGGACCGGCATCAGGCCCTCCCGCTGGCGCTTGCGGCCGAAGCGCGGCATGCCGAGGGTGATGAAGGCCTCCGCCTGCATCGCGGCGAAGCCGATCCGCGGCAGGTCCCGGGTGTTCGGGAAGACCAGGAAGCGCGGCTCCCACTCGGGCTGGAACTTGGCGTTGAACTTGTACAGCGACTCGATCTGGAACCAGCGCGACAGGAACACCAGCAGTCCGCGCCAGGCGCGCAGCACCGGGCCCGCGCCGATCCGCTCGCCGCGGGCCAGGGCCGAGCGGAACATCGCGAAGTTGAGCGACACCCGGCGGACGCCCAGCGCGGGCACCGCCTGGAGGGCGGCGACGATCAGCAGCTCGTTGAGGCCGGGGTCGGCGGCGCGGTCGCGGCGCATCAGCTCCAGCGAGATGCCGTCCGGGCCCCAGGGGACGAAGTGCAGCACGGCCTTCAGGTCGTCGCCGCTCTCGCCCTCCTCGGGGTCCTTGTGGGCGGTGACCACCACACAGTCGTCGTCCAGCGGGTCGCCGAAGCGGCCCAGTGCCATCGAGAAGCCGCGCTCGGTGTCCGTGCCGCGCCAGCGGGCGGCGGCGTCGGCGATCCGGTACTTCTCCTCCGCGGTGAGCTCGGAGACCCGGCGCACCTTGCAGGAGTAGCCGTTGCGCTCGATGCGCTTGACCATCTGGCGGACGTTGCGCATCGCCCGGCCGGCGAGCGAGAAGGTCGAGGTGTCGACGATCGCCTCGTCGCCCAGCTCCAGCGCGTCCAGGCCCGCCTCGCGGGTCCAGACCTCGCCGCCGACCTCGCTGCAGCCCATCACGGCCGGCACCCAGGCGTGCTCGCGGGCCTCGGCCATGAACACCTTGATCGCGCCCGGCCAGGCCTCGACGTCGCCGACCGGGTCACCGGAGGCCAGCATCACGCCGGAGACCACCCGGTAGGAGATCGCGGCCTTGCCGGTGGGCGAGAACAGCACGCTCTTGTCGCGGCGCAGCGCGAAGTAGCCGAGCGAGTCGCGCTCGCCGTGCCGCGCGAGCAGCTCGCGGACCTTCTCCTCGTCCTCCGCGGTGAGCTCGGGCTTCGGCTTGCCCGGGCGCAGCGCCAGGTAGGCGGTGGTGAAGGCGGTCAGCAGCCCGAGCCCGCCGAGCAGGTAGGCGACCAGGTCGGACATCCGGATGTTGGTGTACCGGATCGGGCCCTCGAAGCCGAAGAGTCCGTAGCCGACGTGCTCCAGGCGCTGGGTCAGGCCCGGGTGGCCGATCTCGTACTTGCTCCGGGTGCTCACGATCAGCAGGCCGAGCAGCACGCTGAGGACGCCCATGACGACCAGGTTGGCCAGCGCCCGCCAGCGGGTGCGCGGGTCGGCCTTGGCGTAGAACTCGCGCCGGTGGAGGAGCATCACGGCGAGGACGACCAGCGAGACGACCGCCGGGCCGACCTGGTGCCAGCGCACGATGTGCAGCGCCGCGCTGAGCGGCAGCAGCACGCAGACCACCCGCCAGGCCCGACGCTTGCGGCGGCGCAGCGCGTGGGCGAGCGGCACCAGCAGGATGCCGACCATCAGCGTGCCGACCGCGGCCAGGCTGGTGGTGCCGCCCGGCAGCTGCCCGGCGACCGTGTGCATCTTGGTGTGCCGGAGCTTGGGGAACACCGCGCTGGCGATGTCCACCAGCCCGATCAGCAGACAGGCGTAGCCGACCGCGCCCGGGAGCCAGGCCCTCGGAACAGCGGCTGCCTGGGTGCGCAGCGTCTGCAGGCCGCGGCGACGGCGCGGCGGCTGCTCGGGGCTCGGCTCAACGGACACGGGAACGCTCATGGAAGCTCAGCGTAGAGGCTGCGGTGCGGTGTCCCGTCACTCCGGGGGAGGACGCGTGATGGACCTTCATGCCTATTCCTTCATCAGGCAATGCGCATACCAAGGACCCGGAAACGGTCGGTAAACCGGGGCCGTGGACGCGCTGCGGGGTTGAGCCGGCGGTGGGAGCAGGGGGGTCGCCGCAGCGTGGCGCGGCGGCACCCCCCGGGACGCGTTACGTACGGTGGACGCCGCATTCTAGGGCGCCGGTTGCCTGCGACTTCCCCCCGCCCTTCCGGCCCCCGCCCGGGCGCCCGGACAGCCTAGCTGCGGTGGCCCGATCTGATGGGCCGCCAGACGATGAAGCCTGCCCCGCCAGTGTCCCACCGGAAGGCCGACCGCATGGAACTGACCAGCGACGCGTTGATGAACTCGCTGCTCGCACTCGGGACCGCGGCCCTGGTCACCACCCTGTGGGTCTGGCCCCGGCTGGCCAGGCAGCGCCCCCTGCCCGTGCTCGGCCGGATCGGCCTGCTGACGGTCGTTCAAGTCTCGATCGTGGCCGTGCTCGCGCTGTCGGTGAACAACTCCTTCGGGTTCTACACGTCCTGGAACGACCTGCTCGGCCACAGCGGCGCCAAGCTCGCCCTGACCAGCAACGAGAACCACAAGGGCGGCACCCCGGTCGCCGACGCGCTGATCCAGCCCACCACCGAGGGCGGCCTGGAGACCGTCACCAACCTGCCGAAGGGCACCCCCGAGGAGGTCGGCAAGGTGGAGTCGGTCCAGGTCAGCGGCAAGGAGACGGGCTTCTCCGACCAGATGTTCGTCTACCTGCCGCCCGAGTACTTCGACCCGAAGTTCGCCCTGGTCCGCTTCCCCGTCCTGCTGGCCATCGCGGGCTACCCGGGCACGGCGCTGAACCTGGTCAAGGACCTCTCCCTCCCCCAGACGGCGTACGAGCTGGAGCGCTCCGGCAAGATGCCGCCGACCGTCCTGGTGATGGTCCGCCCGGGGGTGGTCCCGTCCCGGGACACCGAGTGCGTGGACGTCCCCGGCGGGCCGCGCACCGAGGCCTGGTTCGCCAAGGACGTCCCGGAGGCCGTCCTGAGCACCTACCGGGTCGGCCGCACGGCCGGCTCCTGGGCCACCTTCGGCTACTCCACCGGGGGCAGCTGCGCGCTGCGCCTGGCGATGCGCTTCCCGAACGTCTTCGGCACCGCGGCCAGCCTGCACGGCGACTTCACCGTGCGCCAGGACGGCTACACCGGCGGCGACCTCTTCAACGGCGACAAGGCGCTGACCCAGCAGCACGACCTCGGATGGCGGCTGCAGAACCTGCCGGTGCCGACGCTCAACGTCCTGGTGGTCTCCACCCGCAAGGAGTCGGACTACCCGCAGACCGTCCAGTTCGTCGATCAGGCCACCCAGGTCGCGGCGGCCAACCCGCAGTTCAAGGTCGACTCGCTCTACCTGGAGGACGGCGGGCACAACATCGACAGCTGGACCAAGGAGCTGCCGGCCTCGCTCGAATGGCTGGGCACGCACCTCGGCTAGCGCGTGTGAGTGATTACCCGCCGGTCGGCCCGGGCGGCCGACGGCCGGGGGGGAACGCATCGAGGCCGCCCCGCTCGCCGCCCAGGCGCGCGGACGTCCCGGATCCGCGCAGGAGGCGCAGTGCTGAGCACCCGATCGCTCTTCAACGAGATCTACCGGAACGACCAGGCCTATCAGCTGTTCTGCAGCATCGCGGCCGGCGGTGAGGACCAGGGCGGCTGGGAGAACGAGCGGATCACCACGCTCACGCGGGACCCGGTCCTCGCCCCGAAGGTCGCCCGGCACGGCGCCGACGAGCGCAAGCACGGCCGGATCTTCACCCAGCTGCTGGCCAAGCGCGGCCTGCCCAAGGTGCCGGTCCCGGACGAGGCCGACTACTGCATGCTGCTGGAGCGCCAGGGCGTCGGCCTCTCCCACGAGCGGCTGAACAGCGACCTCCCGCTGACCGAGCGCGAGATCATCACCTACCTCGCGCACAGCCGGGTCACCGAGCAGCGCGCCGCCGAGCAGATGCGCCAGCTGGTCAAGGTGTACGGGGACAACCCCGACCTCGGCCGGGCGATGAGGATGATCTCCGCCGACGAGGACAACCACCTGGCGTACTGCCACGAGGAGCTGCTGCGGCTCCGGGCCGAGGGGCACGGCCCGTACATCCGGCACACCCTGGAGACCAGCGCCCGCGGCGAGATCCGCACCCACCGGGACGTCGGCCTCGCGGTCACCTCCCGGATGGCCCGGATCCTGCGCTGGCCGCGCTGGCAGCTGGCCCTGGTCACCCTCGGGGTGCACGCGCTGTACCTGTACGACCGCGCCTACGGCTGGCGCCGGATGGTCACGCTGCGGATGCCCGAGCGCCGCAACGCACTGGGCACCCCGGCTCCGCCGCACGCGGAGCACGAGGTGCCCTGAGAGCCGTTCCCTGCCGCTCGGCCGGGCCCTACCGGCCCTACCGGCCGATGATGAGGCTCATCGCCTCGGCCCGGGTGGCCGGGTCGCGCAGCTGACCGCGCACGCAGGAGGTGATGGTCTTGGCGCCGGGCTTGCGGATGCCGCGCATCGACATGCACATGTGCTCGCACTCGACCACGACGATCGCCCCGCGCGGCTCCAGGATTCGCATCAGCGCGTCGGCCACCTGGCTGGTCAGCCGTTCCTGCACCTGCGGCCGGCGGGCGTAGACGTCGACCAGCCGGGCGAGCTTGGACAGCCCGGTGATCTTGCCGCTGGGGGACGGGATGTACCCGACGTGCGCCACCCCGCGGAACGGCACCAGGTGGTGCTCGCAGACCGAGGTCAGCTCGATGTCCTTGACCAGCACCATCTCGTCGTGGCCGAGGTCGAAGGTGGTGGTCAGGACGTCCTCGGGCTCCTGCCACAGGCCCGCGAATATCTCCTTGTAGGCCCGCGCGACGCGGGCCGGGGTCTCCAGCAGGCCCTCGCGGTCCGGGTCCTCCCCCACGGCGAGCAGCAGCTCGCGGATGGCGTTCTCGGCCCGCTTCTGGTCGAAGGTCCCGACGGCGGGCGGACCGTCGAGCGTCACCGGGTCGATCATGCGGGCCTCGCTTACATGTGGGAAGACTCTGGCTGAACAGCACGGATGCCGCGCCTCCAGGGTACAAACCCTGGTGACGCGGCATCCATTCCCTACGGAACCGGGGGTCAGCCCTCGACCGGCGGCTCGGAGGCCGGCAGCGGCGGGAGCTTCACGACGTCCACCGGAGCGGTGTCCCCGGAGACGGCGCCGTTGGTGAGCGCCAGCTCCTTGGGGGACTGCACCGGAGGCCGGGTGGACGGCGTGCGACGGGTGGAACCCGTCCAGGCCGGCCGGGTCGGGCGCTTGACGATCGGGGCGAAGATCTCGGCGATCTGCTCCTTGTTGAGGGTCTCCTTCTCCAGGAGCTCCAGCACCAGGTTGTCGAGCACGTCGCGGTTCTCGACCAGGATCTCCCAGGCCTCGTTGTGCGCGCTCTCGATGAGCTTCTTGACCTCTTCGTCGACCAGCGCGGCGACCTCTTCCGAGTAGTCGCGCTGGTGGCCCATCTCACGGCCCAGGAACGGCTCCGAGTTGTCGGAACCGAACTTGATCGCGCCCAGGCGCTCGGTCATGCCGTACTGGGTGACCATGGCCCGCGCCGTGGCGGTGGCCTTCTCGATGTCGTTCGAGGCGCCGGTGGTCGGGTCGTGGAAGACCAGTTCCTCCGCCGCGCGCCCGCCCAGCATGTAGGCCAGCTGGTCGAGCATCTCGTTGCGGGTGGTGGAGTACTTGTCCTCGTCCGGCAGCACCATGGTGTAGCCGAGGGCCCGACCGCGGGACAGGATCGTGATCTTGTGCACCGGGTCGCTGTACTGGCAGGCCGCCGCGACGAGGGCGTGACCGCCCTCGTGGTACGCGGTGATCTTCTTCTCCTTGTCGGACATGATCCGCGTGCGCTTCTGCGGACCGGCCACGACGCGGTCGATCGCCTCGTCCAGGATGCCGTTGTCGATCAGCTTCTTGTCCGAGCGGGCGGTCAGCAGCGCCGCCTCGTTGAGGACGTTCGACAGATCGGCACCGGTGAAGCCGGGGGTGCGCTTGGCGACGGCCGAGAGGTCGACGTCGGGCGCGATCGGCTTGCCCTTCTGGTGCACCTTGAGGATGTCCAGTCGGCCCTGGAGGTCGGGACGCTCCACCGCGATCTGGCGGTCGAAGCGGCCCGGGCGCAGCAGCGCCGGGTCCAGGATGTCGGGGCGGTTGGTCGCGGCGATCAGGATCACGCCGCCCTTGACGTCGAAGCCGTCCATCTCGACCAGCAGCTGGTTGAGGGTCTGCTCGCGCTCGTCGTGGCCGCCGCCGAGACCCGCACCGCGGTGCCGGCCGACGGCGTCGATCTCGTCGACGAAGACGATCGCCGGGGCGTTCGCCTTGGCCTGCTCGAAGAGGTCGCGGACGCGGCTGGCGCCGACACCGACGAACATCTCGACGAAGTCCGAGCCGGAGATGGAGTAGAACGGCACCCCGGCCTCGCCCGCGACGGCGCGCGCCAGCAGGGTCTTGCCGGTCCCGGGCGGGCCGTAGAGCAGCACGCCCTTCGGGATCTTGGCGCCGACGGCCTGGAACTTGGCCGGCTCCTGCAGGAACTCCTTGATCTCGTGGAGCTCCTCGACCGCCTCGTCCGCGCCTGCGACGTCGGCGAAGGTGGTCTTCGGGGTGTCCTTGGTGAGCAGCTTGGCCTTGGACTTGCCGAACTGCATGACGCGGGAGCCGCCGCCCTGCATCTGGTTCATCAGGAACAGGAACACCAGGACGATGATCACGATCGGCAGCATCGACAGCAGCAGGCTGACGAAGGTGCTCTGCTTCTCGGGACTGACGGTGTAGCCCTCGGCGAGGGTGTTCGAGTCCTTGTCGTTGACCTGGGCCTGCAGCTTGTCGGCGATCGCGACACCCTGGTCGCCGATGTACGAGGCCTGGAACTTGGTGCCGGACGGGGTCTTGCCCGTACCGGCGCTGGGCAGCGTTGCGCCGTCCTTCAGCTGGATCTTGATCGTGTTCGAGTCACCGGTGGTGATCTGCGCCGACTTGACGTTGTGCGCGTCGATCGCCGCCACGACCTGACCGGTGTCCACCGTCTTGTAGCCGTTCGAGTCCGAAACGACCTGCATCAGTACGATGACGGCGAGGACGGCCAGCACGATCCACATGATCGGCGCACGGAAGTATCGCTTGACGTCCATCCATGCGGGGCGTTGCCGCCCCGTCCCTCCTGCCACTCAACGGCGCCGTGTGGCTGTCGGCCGCGGCGCATCCGGTCGGTGCTCATGTGAAGAGCGGTTTTATTGGACCGTACCGCAGTCGGACCCACCGATGGCGGGAGCGCAGCGGACACGGCTTGGTTCTTCGATCCCCCGGTCCAACGGGCGGGAACGACCCACTGTTCCCGCCCATAGCCCGAACGGAGCCCTCAGCCGCCGTAGACGTGCGGGGCGAGGGTGCCGATGAAGGGGAGGTTACGCAGCTTCTCCGCGTAGTCCAGGCCGTAGCCGACCACGAACTCGTTCGGGATGTCGAACCCGACGTACTTCACGTCGATCTCGACCTTGGCCGCATCCGGCTTGCGCAGCAGCGTGCAGACCTCCAGCGAGGCCGGACCGCGCGAGCCCAGGTTGCCCAGCAGCCAGGACAGCGTCAGGCCGGAGTCGATGATGTCCTCGACGATCAGGACGTCACGGCCGGCGATGTCGGTGTCCAGGTCCTTCAGGATCCGCACCACGCCGGAGGACTTGGTGCCCATCCCGTACGAGGAGACGGCCATCCAGTCCATGGTGACCTGCGAGTGCAGGGCCCGGGCGAGGTCGGCCATGACCATGACGGCACCCTTGAGGACGCCGACGATCAGCAGGTCCTTGCCTGCGTAGTCCCGGTCGATGCGCTCGGCCAGCTCAAGGAGCTTGGCGTCGATCTCGTCCTTGCTGATGAGCACCTTCGCGAGGTCAGCGCCCATGTCGTTCTGGTCCACCGGGGATACGTCCTCAAACGTTCGGGGTCTGTGTGGCCGGCGGCCGGCTCCCCCGGGGCATGCCTCGCCCCTCAGTCGCCCTGCCGCCGAAAGACCAGCGTGCCACACCTGCGGGTGGCCTCGACGCCCCCGGGTAGGTGCAGCGGCCCCTGGCCGCGCCATCCGGTGACCAGCAGGTCGATCGTCTCCAGGTGCCGGGCGAAGAGGTCCCCGGCCGGACACCCCGCGCGCAGCGCGGCCCGGCGCAGCACCCGGCGCCGGACGGCCGGCGGCAGTTCGGCCAGTTTCACGGCGTCCAGGGCGCCCTCGCCCGTACGGAGGTCGCGTTCGGCCAGGGCGGCCCACTGGTCGAGGGCGTCGGCGTCGTCGCGGAACAGCCGGGCCGTGCGGGCCAGCGCCTCGACCACGCCGCCGCCCAGGTGCTTCTCCAGCACCGGCAGCACCTCGTGGCGGACCCGGGAGCGGGTGTAGGCGGGATCACAGTTGTGCGGGTCGTCCCAGACCGGGATCGACTGGGCGGAGCAGGCCTGCCGGGTGGCGGCCCGGTCCAGCTCCAGCAGCGGACGGCGGTAGCGGCCCTTCTGGGCCGGCATCCCGGCCAGCGAACGGGCGCCCGAGCCGCGGGCCAGGCCCAGCAGCACGGTCTCGGCCTGGTCGTCCCGGGTGTGGCCGAGCAGCACGGCGACGGCGCCGTGGCGTTCGGCGGCCTCGTCCAGGGCGGCGTAGCGGGCGTCCCGGGCGGCCGCCTCCGGGCCGCCGGCCCGGCCGACGCGCACCGGGACCGCCTCGACCGGGTCCAGGCCGAGCGAGCGCAGCCGCTCCGCCACCTGGTCGGCGCGCTCGGCGGAGCCGGGCTGCAGGCCGTGGTCGACGGTGACGGCGCCGACCCGCAGGCCGATCTTGGGGGCTTCGAAGGCGGCGGCGATGGCCAGCGCCATGGAGTCGGCGCCGCCGCTGACGGCGACCAGGACCAGCGGCGAACCGGGCGCGGCCGGGGTGCGGGGCAGCCCGGACGGGTGGCGCGCGGCGTTGCCGATCAGGGTGGTGCCGACGGCGGCACCCACCAGCGGCGCCCCGGCCGGGCGCTCGCGGGGCCCGCGCACGGGCGCGGTGAAGGTGGTACCGGCCTCGGCGGCGAGGTCGGCGAGCGTGCGGCGAACGGCCAGGCGTATCGCGGCGACGGCGGGGTGAGGGCCCACGGCGAAGTCTCCTCGACGGAGGGGGACAGGACTGCGGCGGGCGGCGGGGACCGCACACTGCGTGCGCGCCCTGTTACCGGGCGCTCACAGATGGTGGCAGAAAGGAGCGACCCGCTACGCCACCCGCGCCACCGGTACGACCACCGTCCCACGTTCGGGTGAATGAAGAAACGCTTCTTCACGCACCATCTGCCCGATTGGACCACTCGTACGAGCGGGTTTGACCGCCGCGCGCCGCTTGCCGTCCGGCTGGCGGCGCGCCTGCCTCACGACGGGCGCTCAGCGGGCCACCCGGGCCACCCAGGCGGCCGGGTCGTGGATCTCCTCCTTGGTCGGCAGGGTGTTCGGCGAGGTCCACACCCGGTTGAACCCCTCCATGCCGACCCGCTCCACCACCCCGCGCACGAACACCGCACCGTCCTGGTACTGGCGCAGCTTGGCGTCCATGCCCAGCAGCCGGCGCAGCAACAGGTCCAGCCGGTTCGCACCGCGGTCCCGGCGCTGCTGGAACTTCTCCCGGATCTCCGCCACCGTCGGCACCACGGCCGGGCCGACACCGTCCATCACCACGTCCGCGTGGCCCTCCAGCAGCGACATCACGGCCGTCAGCCGGGCGAGGATCTCGCGCTGCGCGGGCGACTGGACGATCTCCATCAGGTTCGACGAGGAGCCCTCCCGGCCGCCGACGCCCGGCAGCCCGCCGAGCGAGCCCGCCGCGTCCCGCAGCCGGTCCAGCAGCGCGCCCGGGTCGACGTCCGTCTCGGCGAGGAAGGACTGCACCTCGGACTGGATGTGGTCACGCAGCCACGGCACCGCGGTGAACTGCGTCCGGTGCGTCTCCTCGTGCAGGCAGACCCAGAGCCGGAAGTCGGACGGGTCGACGTCCAGCTCACGCTCGACGTGCACGATGTTCGGCGCCACCAGCAGCAGCCGGCCCGGCCCGGGACCGTCCGGCCCCAGCCGCGGCTTGTCGAACAGCGCCGCCGGACTGTCCGGCGCCTCCAGCGAGGGCTCCGCCGGGGCGAAGGTCTCGTACTGGCCCAGCACCTTCGTCGCCAGGAACGCCAGCAGCGCCCCGACCTCGATGCCGGTCGCCTTCTCCCCCACGGTGCCGAACACCCCGGCCGTCGCGCTGTTCGTCCGGCGCGCCTGCAGCTTCTCCACCAGCGGCTGGACGACCGTACGGAAGCCCGCCACGTTGGCCCGCACCCACCCGGGGCGGTCCACCACCAGCACCGGCGTCGCCGCGGCCCGGGCCAGGCTCGACGACTGCATGCCGGTGAACGCCCGAACGTGCTCCTCCGCCTCCAGGGCGTGCCGGCGCAGCTCGGCGACCACCGCCGCCGCCTCCTCCCGGCTCACCTCCGGGCCCGGCCTCACCAGCCTGGTCGCAGTCGCGACCGCGAGGTTCCAGTCGACCATGTCAGCACCGCCACTCGCGCTCGTCATGCCCTCACCGTACGTGCTCCCCACCACCAACGGCAGCCACCCACCCGGAACACCTCGCCCCCGGCGCCCCGGGGCGCGGCCTCCCGGCACCGGCCCCGACCCGGTCGGCACGCCAACTCCCGTGCTGCCCGGGAGCCGTGACGCTCCGCGCCGGGTGGACGGTGGGCCCGCCGGGGGGCGCGGCGGGGGCACCCGGGGCCGCGCGCGGGAGGGGCGGCGCCGCGCCTGGTCGCCGCCGTCCCCGCGGGAGGACCACGGCGACCCGGGGGCCGGCGCCGAGCGGCGCCGGCGGGGCGGGGACGGGCGGGTGGATCAGTGGCAGCCGCAGCCGGCGAGGTGGGCGGCTATGCGGTCCATGGCGGCGCGGGCGGTGTCGGCGGGGGCGGGGGTGCGGGTCATGACGGCGAAGGCGAGGAGGCGGCCGTCGGCGTCGACGACCGTGCCGGCGAGGGTGTTGACGCCGCGGAGGGTGCCGGTCTTGGCGCGGATCAGGCCGGCCGCGTCAGCGGAGCCGGAGCCGGAGCCGTAGCGCTTGCCGAGGGTGCCGGTGAAGCCGGCGACCGGGAGACCGGTGAGCACCGGCCGCAGGGCGGGGTGCTCCGCGGAGGCCGCCAGGGAGAGCAGCCGGACCAGCACGGCGGGCGGGATCGCGTTGCCCGTGTGCAGGCCGCTGCCGTCGTTGAGGACCACGTCGCCCATCGGCACGCCGAGCCGGGTCAGTTCCCGGGTGACGGCGGCCGCCGCCCCCTCGAAGCTCGCCGGCTGGTGGGCCGCGAGCGCGGCCTGACGGGCGATCGCCTCGGCCAGCTGGTTGTCGGAGGTGGTCAGCAGGCGCTCGACCAGGCGGTCGAGCGTGGGCGAGTCGACCCGGCCGAGGACGGGCGCGTCGGCGGCGGCCGGCGCGGCGGCGGGCCCGGGCCCGCCCTGCACGGTGATGCCCTGGGCCTTGAGCAGGGCGGCGAAGGCCCCGGCGGCCGCGCCGGCCGGGTCGGGGACGCGGTCCGGCGCGTCCTCGCGGCTCTTCGGGTCCGCCTTGGCCTCGTCCACCATCAGCGGGACGACCAGGGCGATGTTCTGCCCGTCGTGGTTGTTGTGCTGCGGGTTGCCGGCGTACATCGACAGGTCGTAGTCCAGCTTGACCGCGGTGGTGCCGGCGGCGGCCAGGGCGGCGGCGGTCTGCCGGGCGAGGGCGTCCAGCGAGGCGGGGGCGGTGTCGGCGTCGACGGGCTGACCGCCGATCTGCACCTGGTCGGCGGGCAGTGCGGTGAGCGTCGGGTCGCCGCCGCCGACCAGCGTGATCGTGCCCGGATCCGCGCCGCGGACCACCTTGGTGGTCAGCCGGGTGTCGCCGGGGAGCAGGGACAGGGCCGCGATCGAGGTGGCCAGCTTGGTGGTGGAGGCGGGGGTGGCCGGGGTGTTCTCGCCCGAGCCGTACAGGAGCCGGCCGTCGGCGGCGTCCGCGACGGCGAAGGTGACGTCACCGAGGTTCGGGTCGGCGACGGCGCCGGCGAGCGCCTGCCGGAGGCCCTGCGCGGTGGGGACGGCGGCCGTCGGAGCGCCGTCGGCGGAGGCCAGGACGTTGCCCGCCACGGGGGCCGGGCGCGCGGCGGACGGGTCGCCACCGGTGTTCGCGGGCGCGGGGGCCGCGGAGGGCCCGGACCGGCGGGCGGGTGCGGCGCCCGGACTGTCGCCCGGCCCCGGCTTGGCGCCGCCCTTCCCGTGGTCACCCTTCTTGCCGCCGCTGCCGTCCCGGCCGCCGTCGCGGTCGTCGTCCTCGCCGTGCCCGGTGCTGTGCCCGCCCGGGGGCGGTGAGGGCTGCGCGTACGCACCGCCCGAGGTCAGGACCGTTCCGGCGACCAGCAGCGCCGCTCCGAACAGCCCCGCGGCCGTCCCCCTGCGGCGGCGGACCGCCCCTCCCCCAGCGCTCACCGACCGGCCCCTTTCCCGAGCACCCACTCCCGTAGGAGACACTTGGATTCTGTCAGTCCCTACCTTGGAGGAACCGTTGGAGTTCGACGTCCTTATCGAAATCCCGAAGGGCTCTCGTAACAAGTACGAGGTCGACCACGAGACCGGTCGCCTGCGGCTCGACCGGATGCTCTTCACCTCGACCCGCTACCCGGCCGACTACGGCTACGTCGAGGGCACGCTCGGCGAGGACGGCGACCCGCTGGACGCCCTGGTCATCCTGGACGAGCCGACCTTCCCGGGCTGCCTCATCAAGTGCCGCGCCATCGGCATGTTCCAGATGACCGACGAGGCCGGCGGCGACGACAAGCTGCTCTGCGTCCCGGCGACCGACCCGCGCTGGGAGCACCTGCGCGACATCCACCACGTGTCGGAGTTCGACCGCCTGGAGATCCAGCACTTCTTCGAGGTCTACAAGGACCTGGAGCCCGGCAAGTCCGTCGAGGGTGCCAACTGGGTCGGCCGCGCCGAGGCCGAGGCCGAGGTCACCGCTTCGATCAAGCGCCTGGCGGAGCAGGGCGGCCACTGAGCCGTCGTTCCGATCTCGATCGATCAGGACCGTTCGAGGTAGGTCGGGACAGCCTGGGGCCGGGGTTCGCGGATTCGTCCGCGGGCCCCGGCCTCTGTCGTGTCCGGGGCCGGGCCGTCCGGTCCGGCCGGTCCCTTCCGCTCGGGCCGTTCCTGCCGTTCCGATGCGGGCCGTTCCGATCGGGGCCGTTCCGATCGGGGCCGTTCCGATCGGGGCCGTTCCGATCGGGGCCGTTCCGTTTCGCGGAGCGGTGGCCGGGCCGGCTTGCCAGACTGGTTGCCGACAGACTGTCGGCACGATGTGAACTAAGGTTAGCCTAACCAAAACTGTCGGGGCCGGATCCGACCCGGCCGCATCCGATCGCTGGAGGCCGCATGCCCGCGCCCGCGCCCGTCCCGTTCTCCACCGTGCTCCGCACCGCCAGCAGCGAGGAGCACGAGGCCGCCGAACACTCCTCGTTCATGAGCCACCTGCTGAACGGGCGCCTCGGGATCGAGGCGTACGCCGACCTCACCGGCCAGCTCTGGCACGTCTACCGGGCGTTGGAGAGCCGGACCGGGCAGCTCGCGGAGCACCCGCTGGCCGGCCCCTTCATCGACGGCGCGCTGCTGCGCACCGCCGCCATCGAGCGCGACCTGGCGCACCTGCGCGGGCCCGGCTGGCGGGACGGACTGGCGCCGCTGCCGGCCACCGCCGCGTACGTCGCGCGCGTGGAGGAGCTGGCCGCCGCGTGGCCCGCCGGGTACATCGCGCACCACTACACCCGCTACCTGGGCGATCTGTCGGGCGGCCAGATCATCCGGGGCGTGGCCGAGCGGACCTGGGGCTTCGCGCGCAAGGGCGACGGCGTGCGGTTCTACGTCTTCGAGGAGGTCGACAACCCGGCCGCCTTCAAGCGCGAGTACCGGGCCAAGCTGGACGCTGCCGGGACGGCGATGGACGAGGTCGAGCGGCGCCGGGTGGTCGAGGAGTGCAAGCGGGCCTTCGTGCTCAACGGAGCGGTCTTCCGCGACCTGGACTCGCGCTACCCGCTCAGCGCGTAGGCGCCGCCCTCCGACGCCACCGGAGGCGGGCCGGCCCCGGCGAACGACCGCCCGCCGGGGCGACGGTCACGGACGGGCCGGCCGCCGAGGTGCTGCGCCCACCGCTGCTCGGCGAGGCGTACGGCCACCCGGTGGAGGTGCCGGCGCACCTACGCACCGGGGTGCCGCCGGGCCTGCCGCGGCGCGGCTGAACCGGGTCAGTCCTCCAGCCGGAAGCCGACCTTGATACAGACCTGGTAGTGCTTGATCCGGCCGTCCTCCAGATGCCCCCGGACCTGGGACACCTCGAACCAGTCGAGGTTGCGCAGCGTCCGGGCGGCCCGCTCCACCCCGTTGCGGATCGCGGCGTCGATGCTCTCGGTCGAGGACCCGACGATCTCGGTCACCCGGTACACGTGGTCGGTCATGGCGGACTCCCTCAGCTGTGCGACGGTCCCCCGGTCCACCGTGCACCGCCCCCGCCCCGCCCGCACCCCGACGGGCCGCCGCCGCCCCCGAGCCGGGCCCCGGGACTCCGGGGGCCCTGCCCGGACAGGGGCCCCAAGGGCTCCCGGATCGGGCCCCGGAGGACCGGCCCCAGGGCGCCGGGCCGGGCTCCCGGGTGCCGGGCCTAGAAGGCCGCCCGCACCTGTCCGACCGGCGCGCCGCCGCCGAACAGCGGGGCCGCGCCGATCCGCTCGACGGTCTCGTCCGCCCCGGCCACCCCGAGCCGGCGCAGCGCGGCCGCCAGCACCGGGCCGCGGGCGCGCTCACCGCCGTCGTCGATCTTGAAGGCCAGTGCCCGCCCGTCCGGCAGCGCCACCACCTGGACGGCCTCGGCGCCCATCTTGGACAGCGCGCCCGGGATCGCCCGCATCAGCCAGGTGTCGGCCCGGCGGGTGCCGGCCACGTACTCGGGGTGGGCGCGCATCGCGTCGGCCACCCGGCGCGGCGCGGACCCCTCGGGGGCCAGCACCAGGCCGCGGTAGCCGCGAGCCAGGCCGGTCAGCGTGACGGCCAGCAGCGGGGCGCCGCAGCCGTCCACCCCGGCGTGCGCGGGCGTCTCGCCGGTGCCCTCCTCCAGGGCCTCGCGGGCCAGCAGCTGGATCGGGTGGGACGGGTCGAGGTAGCTCTCGGTGTCCCAGCCGTTGGCCACGCAGGCGGCCAGCCAGCCGGCGTGCTTGCCCGAGCAGTCCATCAGGATCGGGGCGCGCCGACCGCCGGCGCCGAGCAGCAGCTCCGCCTCGGTCTCGTCCAGCGGCAGGTCGGCCGGGGTCCGCAGGGCCGACTCGTCGAGCCCGGCGGCGCCGAGGATGGCTCTCACACCGGCCAGGTGAAACGATTCTGCAGAGTGGCTGGAGGCGGCCAGCGCCAACAGCTCGGCGTCGATCGACAGCCCGGCCCGCAGGGTGGCCACCGCCTGGAACGGCTTGGCCGTCGACCGCGGGAAGACCGGTGCGTCCGGGTCGCCCAGCGCGAACTCGACCGAGCCGTCGGCGGCGAGCAGCACCAGGGAACCGTGGTGGTGGCCCTCGACGAAGCCCGATCGTATGACCTCGGCGAGCACGGGCACGGTGGCGAGCTGGGGCATGGGGGTTGAGCCTTCCGGGGCGAGGGTGAGCCGGGAACGAGCCGGGCTCCACCCGCCCGCAGCGACTCACCCGGTCAGAGCGGCCCCCCTGCGAGCAGGTCGTCGACCCGTGCTTCCCCATCACGGTACCTGCGGGTGATCTCGGCATTGCAACCGTCGGCCGTGCGCAGCAGCCGCTGACGCCGTCCGGACACCTCCCGCTCGTGCGCCCGCAGCCGCTCCAGGGCGGCCAGCAGCTCCTCGGCCGGGTGCGCCGCCAGGTCGGCGAGCTGGACGTCGCCCATGAGCGCGTCCGCCTCCAGCCCGGACTCCCGGGTGCGCGGCGGGCCGAGGGTCACGTGCCGGGCCGAGCGCCGCACGGTGGAGGGCGCGTCGGTCAGGATGGCCGGCAACCGGTCCAGCAGGTCGCCGGGGGCCGGGTCGGGGCCGGGCACGCCGGCCGCCCGGACCGGGCCGGCGGCGGGGCGCCGGTCGAGCTCGGCGCGCAGGATGTCCATCCGCCCGTGCAGCAGCCGCCGCAGGTAGGACAGGTCGGCCTCCTGCTCCAGGGTCTCCCGGCGCAGCACCCGCAGCTGGTCCAGGCCCAGCCCCTCCAGATCGGGCTCGTCCTCCGCGTCCGCCACCGGACCGCACGGGCCCCCGGGGGCCGGCGCCATCCGCCCGGACCGGTCCCGCGCCGCGCTGCTCGCGTCCATCACCCAACCCACCTGCCGTCGTCGATCCCGCCCGCTCGCGGCAACCCCGTCCCTGCCGCCGGTCCGGCCCGTCCCCCGACGGGCTCGGCGTTCCGTCCCTCGGCACGCCCGGGAGCCCCCCGGAGGTTCCGCTCCCCGGTCGCGACCACCCGTCGGGGCGACACCACCAGAACGCCTGACCTACCGACTCGACCGCCCGGCCGAACCCGGGCCCGGCGCGGCGGACCTCCTGGCGCCCCGGACCCTTCGTACGGTCCACAGCGTGCCACCCCACCCGGCGCGCGCGCACCGCCCGTGCACCCGAACGGCCCCCTGGCGAACGGGGGTGGCTGATATGACCGGCCCTTTCCGCAGGAAGAGCAGCGCCCGAACCGGCGCAGGCGCCCACTTTGCGGCGTGCGCAACCATCGTGCGCGCCCCTCGTCTGCGCCCTGGGACGACCTCTGTGACGCACGTGGGGGATGCGGCGCGACGGGCGGCGGGCGCACGGGGAGCGACGTGCAGAAGCGGGTGCCGAGGGACGGGCGGACCGCCCGCGCAGCGCCCGTGGGGGCGCGCGACAGCGGGCGGAGCGCGTGACGACGGGGCGGGCGCCGTCCCCGCACCGCCCGGCCGGCACCGCCCGCACCGTCCGGCCCGTCGCCCGGCCTGTCCCGGTCCGTCGCCCGACCATCGCCCACGCCGCCGGGAGCGCCCGGGAGCGCCCGGGAGCGCCCGGGGACGCCCGGCTGTGCCGCGCCGGGGCCCCTCCGGTGGCCGCGCCGCCCTCCGGCACAATGGCGGCATGCGAGCAGTGGTGCAGCGAGTGACCGAGGCCCGGGTGACCGTGGCCGGTGAGACCGTCGGTGCGATCGAGGGGCCGGGGCTCTGCGTCCTGGTCGGCGTCACCCACGACGACACCCCCGCCAAGGCCGCCCAACTGGCCCGCAAGCTCTGGACGCTGCGGCTGCTGCCCGCCGACGAGGAGGGCGTCGAGCAGAGTTGCTCCGACCTCGGCGCCCCGCTGCTGGTGATCAGCCAGTTCACGCTCTACGGCGACGCCCGCAAGGGCCGCCGCCCCACCTGGAACGCCGCCGCCCCCGGCCCGGTCGCCGAGCCGCTGGTGGACGAGGTGGTCGGCGCGCTGCGGGCGCTGGGCGCCAAGGTGGAGACGGGCCGGTTCGGCGCCGACATGCAGGTGGCGCTGGTGAACGACGGCCCGTTCACCGTCCTCGTCGAGGTCTGATCTGAGGCCGGAGGCCGGAGCCCCGCCCCGGCTACTGCGGGACGATCACGTCCTGGGTGCCCGGCACCGTCCCGGCCAGCAACACCGCGTCCACCGGGACGTTCCGCTTGACGATCGCCAGCGCGATCGGCCCCAGCTCGTGGTGGCGGGCCGAGGAGGTCACGAAGCCCAGCGACCGCCCGTCCGGGTCGGTGGCCAGCCGGACCTCGGTGCCGTGCGGGGGCAGCGACTCCTCGGTGCCGTCCAGGTGCAGGAAGACCAGTCGGCGCGGCGGCCGGCCCAGGTTGTGCACCCGGGCGACGGTCTCCTGGCCGCGGTAGCAGCCCTTCTGCAGGTGGACGGCGGTGCGCAGCCAGTCCACCTCGTGCGGGATGGTCCGGTGGTCGGTCTCGAAGCCGAGCCGGGGCCGGTGGCCCTCGATCCGCAGGGCCTCGTACGCCCAGATCCCGGCCGCCGGACCGTACCCGGCGGTGAGCTTCTCCAGGTCGGCGCGCGGCACGAACAGGTCGCGCCCGTAGGGGAGTTCGCGGACGGCCGCGGCGCCCTCGACGGAGCCGGTGGAGCCGGCCGGCAGGTGGACAACGGCGTACTCGGCGGTCGCGTCGGCGACCTCCACCCGGTAGAAGAACTTCATGCTCTCCAGGTAGGCGACCAGCGCACCCTGGGTGCCCGGCTCGACGTGCGCCCAGGTGGTGGTGCCGTCGTCCACCAGGTAGAGCGCGTGCTCGACGTGCCCGTTCGGGGAGAGCACCAGCGCCTCGGCGGCCTGCTGCGGGGGAAGCTCGCTGACGTGCTGGGTGACCAGCAGGTGCAGCCAGGCGAGGCGGTCGGCGCCGGTGACGGTGACGACCCCGCGGTGCGAGAGGTCGACGAAGCCGGTGCCCTGCGCGAGGTGGCGTTGCTCGCGGAAGATGTCGCCGTAGTGGGCGGCGACGCCCTCGTCGGCCCCCTCGGCGGGGACGGCTCCGGGCAGGGCAAGCAGCGGGCTCTTCACACCGGTCATACCGGCCAGCTTACGACCGGCCCTCGGCGAGCTTGGCGGTGCAGTCGGCACAGCGGCCGAAGATGGCGAAATGCTTGAGGTCGGTGTCGAAGCCGTGCTGCGCGCGCAGGCTGTCGATCAGCGGCTGGGCGATCTCGGTGCCGGTCTCGGTGACCTTCTCGCAGTCCCGGCAGACCAGGTGCAGGTGGTGGTGGCGGCCGGCCAGGTGGTAGGTCGGGGCACCGTGGCCGAGGTGGGCGTGCGAGACCAGGCCCAGCTCCTCCAGCAGCTCCAGGGTCCGGTAGACGGTGGAGATGTTGATGCCGCTGGCGGTCCGCCGGACGTGGCAGAGGATGTCGTCGGGGGTGGCGTGGTCGAGGACGTCGACGGCCTCCAGCACGAGCTGCCGCTGCGGGGTGAGGCGGTAGCCGCGCTCACGCAGGTCGGCCTTCCAGCCGTCGGAGAGGTGCCAGTCGCCGGAGAGCTGCCAGTCGGTGGTGCCGGTGTCCGCCACGGTGCTGTCCCTGCCAAGGAAAGATGGAAAGTCGGGGGTCCTGATGCAAGTGTAGGGACCGGCCCGGGGCCGGTCCCTACACTTGCACGGACTGCGCTGTTGCCGGAGCCGTGCCTACTTGAAGAACGCGATGCCGTCGTCCGGCAGGTCGTTGATGTCCTTGATCAGCTGGGCCGGGCTGAGCACCTTCTTCAGCTGCGCGGACATGTACGGGCGCAGCGGCACGCTCGGGGCGGCCTTCTCGCCGACCCACAGCAGTTCGCCGTTGACGAAGCCGTACAGCCGCTTGCCGCCCGAGTACTCCGGCGAGCCCTCGATCCGGGCCACCGCGTCGGTCGAGACGTCGACCTGGGGCTTGCCGTCGGCCAGCTCGCCGTACCAGATCTCGACCGTGCCGTCGTCGCGGACGGAGGAGATCTCGATCCCCCGGGCGCCGCTGGTGCCGTCGGGGTTGCTCGTGATGCGCCAGAACGCGTGCTCGTTCTCCAGCGGGCGGACCTTCTCGCCGTCGTTGTCCAGCACCCAGGTGCGGGAGCGGAACTCCAGGAAGGGCCGGCCGTCGTGGCGGATCACGATCTCCTGGCCGAAGTTGCACTTCTCCGTGCGCGGACCCCCCTCACCCGGCAGAGGGGCGTAGACGCCCGCGCCCTCCCAGGTGCCGAGGAGGAAGGCGAGCGGCACGACGTCCTTGTGGAGGTCAGAGGGGATCTCGATCATGTTCCTGGTCGCTGTCGTCGTCGGTGTGGGGCTGCCTCAACCGTACGGCAGGCTCAGCGCTGACCCTGGTACAGCTTCATCACCGAGAAGATGGCGAACCAGGTGATCAGCACGGCCATGAGGGCCAGCAGACCGTCGAAGAACATTTCCAGACCGGACACGGGGGGCTCCCAGGCGGCGACAGTGTGGTGGATTTTGCTCCGCTCACTCTATCCGTCGGGCTCCGGCCGGTCGCGGTGAGCCCCACCACGTCGCTGTTCGCGCCGGGGTTACCACGCCACCCGAGCTTTCCCCACGGGTTCCCGGGATGACGGCCGACGGGGGTGGCGGGACCTCTAAGGTGGCGCCATGTCGAAGAAACTGGTCATCAAGGTCACCGCAGGGGCGGACGCGCCGGAGCGGTGCTCGCAGGCGTTCACGGTGGCGGCGGTGGCCGTCGCCAGCGGGATCGAGGTCTCGCTCTGGCTGACCGGCGAGTCCTCCTGGTTCGCGCTGCCGGGGCGCGCCGCCGAGTTCGAACTGCCGCACGCGGCGCCGCTGCCGGACCTGCTGGAGTCGATCCTGGCGGTCGGTTCGGTGACGCTCTGCACCCAGTGCGCCGCCCGGCGCGGGATCGAGCAGAAGGACACCGTCGAGGGTGTCCGGATCGCGGGCGCGCAGGTCTTCGTCAGCGAGATCATGGCCGACGGCGTCCAGGCGCTCGTCTACTGACCGCTCCCGCACCCGCCGACCGATTCCGTACCGGGGGTCACGGACGCTGCTCGTGGTCGGGGCGGTCCCGGTCGTGGCCGGGCTCGTCCCACTTCGGATCGTCCCAGCGCGGGTCGTTCCACCAGTCGTCGTCCGGGTCGCGCTTGTTGGCGAACACCGCGGCGGCCGGCGGGATCACCATCGCGACCAGGCACATGCCGATCGCCGCGCCCACCGAGAAGAACCGCACCACGCCCCAGGCCATGACGAACAGGCCCACGCACACGCCCATCATGGCGAAGTAGTAGCGACGCCGCCGTCTTGCCTGCACCCCTCCACGGTACGGCCGAGGGCCCCTGCTCGGCAGGGGCCCTCGGGGTGTCGTCCGCACTCCGGTCGACGCGCTCGCTCCGGAGCGGGCGACCCGGTCGGCCGCTCCGATCGACCGATCCGGTCAGACCGCGATCGCGACCTCGACGGCGGTGCCCTGGGAGGCCACCACCTGACGGTCCACGGTCTGGCCCGGCACCAGCGCGCGCAGGGTCCACTTGCCCGGGCGGGCGAAGAACCGGAACTGGCCGGTCGCCGAGGTGGGCACCTCGGCCGTGAACTCACCGCCCTCGTCCAGCAGTCGGACGTAGCCGTTGACCGGCTCACCGTCGCGGGTCACCGAACCCTGGATGATCGTCTCGTTCGCCACGTCAACTCCTGCCAGGTCCGGGCCGCCGGCCTTCGCACCGCACATGTCTGTCTTCCCTTCTGACTTACGGGTCGAGCCGGGGCTCAGTTGCCGAGCTCGATCGGCACGCCGACCAGGCTGCCGTACTCGGTCCACGAACCGTCGTAGTTCTTGACGTTCTCCTGGCCGAGCAGCTCGTGCAGCACGAACCAGGTGAGCGCGGAGCGCTCGCCGATGCGGCAGTAGGCGATGGTGTCCTTCGCCAGGTCGATGCCCTCGGCCTCGTACAGGGCCTTGAGCTCGTCGTCGCTCTTGAAGGTGCCGTCGTCGTTGGCGTTCTTGGCCCACGGGATGTTGCGGGCGCTCGGCACGTGGCCCGGGCGCTGCGACTGCTCCTGCGGGAGGTGGGCGGGGGCCAGCAGCTTGCCGGAGAACTCGTCGGGCGAGCGGACGTCGACCAGGTTGAGGTTGCCGATGGCGGCGATCACGTCGTCGCGGAAGGCGCGGATCGACGAGTCGGCGGCCTGCGCCGTGTACTCGGTGGCGGGGCGGGCCGGCACCTCGGAGACCAGGTCGCGGGAGTCGAGCTCCCACTTCTTGCGGCCGCCGTCCAGCAGGCGGACGTCGCCGTGGCCGTACAGCTTGAAGTACCAGTAGGCGTACGAGGCGAACCAGTTGTTGTTGCCGCCGTACAGGACGACGGTGTCGTCGTTGGCGATGCCCTTGGCGCTGAGCAGCGCCTCGAAGCCGGCCTGGTCGATGAAGTCGCGGCGGACCGGGTCCTGGAGGTCCTTCTTCCAGTCGATCCGGACGGCGTTGC
Organism: Kitasatospora sp. NPDC085464; assembly: GCF_044541955.1. Lineage (NCBI taxonomy): Bacteria > Bacillati > Actinomycetota > Actinomycetes > Kitasatosporales > Streptomycetaceae > Kitasatospora > Kitasatospora sp. NPDC085464. Next base: position 33,920 of record NZ_JBITTM010000020.1, on the reverse strand, counting down.
GGATGTGGTTCTTGTCGTAGGCGGAGGTGTCCTCGTCGACCTCGACGATGACGACCTTCGGGTCGTCCAGGTGGGCCTGGACCCAGTCGGCGTCGACCAGGACGTCGCTGCGGCTCATGGTGGTGTTCTCCATCCGAGGGCGGTTGGCGGAAGGTGCTGCTCAGGAGGTGCTGCAGGGGCACCCGGGCGGATGCGGGTCCGAATCGCTGTCCGAATGGTGGGACAGGGCGGGTGGACCGGGGCGACCGGGCAGGAGACTGCGGAGTACATCGGCACCGACCCGCGGGCACAGCCGGGTACGGTCACCGGGAAGATCGGCGGCGAGCGTCAACTGCCCTGCCTGGATGCCGAGTCAGCGCATTCGACACAGACAGGCGGCCACGCGGCACAGGTCTACCGCCCGCCGCTTCGTGAGGTCCGTCTGTCGCTTCATGCCGACGATGCTAGGGACACCGACGGCCCGCTGTCATCAGCGTATCGAATAATGAGATCAAAACAGCCGCATCGCGAGATTCGGCCTCCGCGTGGCCTCTGCCCGGCCCGTCCGCCCCGGCCGGGCCGCCTTCCGGTGGCGCACAACGGGCGGAAACGACACCGCTCCGCGGTCCGCGCTGGACAGCGCGTCTCGCGGAGCGGAACGTTTCGGCGATCAGACGGCGGGTCGATCCCGGGACGGCGGGCCGGACGGGACGGATCGACGGGGGGCTCAGCCGAGGAGCTTGACACCCTTGCCGTCGAAGGTCAGCTGGAGGCCCTCCGGCAGCGGCGTCACGCCGTCCTTGTCGCCGTCCTTGGCGGCCAGCTTCAGCCCGGCCGGCAGCGTGTCCAGCGTGAAGCTCATCGGCTCGATCTGCTGGTTGGTGATCCCGGCCATCATCCCCGCGAGGGCGCTCAGCCGGAAGCCGTCCACCGTGACGGTGTTCCCGTCGTTGTGCACGGTGCCCTCGCCGATCGCGATCGGCCCCAGCGAGGCCTTGACCTTGCCCGGCCCGCCGTACGACAGGCTCAGCCGCGTACTGCTGCCCACCGGCAGCTTGGTGCCGTGCAGCAGCTGGGAGGCCGGGGGCAGCAGCTGCGCGAGGTCCGGGTACGAGATCACCCCGCTGCCGGTGCCGCTGTCCACCGTGGCGCTGTTCATGCTGTCGCTCACCTTGACCCCGGCGAGCTCGGCCTTGAACGAGTGCAGCGCGACCTGGTGGCTGCCGTCGCCGACGGTCAGGCCGTCGGCGGAGATCCGGACGTCGTCCAGCTTCATCGACAGCACCTGGGTGAGGAACGGGAAGCCGTCGATCGAGACGTCCGGCCGCTGGCTCATCCGGCCGCTCTGCACGATCCGGTCGGCGGCCTCGTCCTCGGCCACGCCGACCGCGATGCGGTCGGCGCCCACCAGGAGGCCCGAGAGCACCACCAGGCCGATCGTGGCCTTCAGCCATCCGCGCATCGTGTCCCCCGTCGTCGCCGGTCGCTGTGGTCGTTCGCTGCTGTCCGCTGGTGGTCGTTCGCCGTCGTTCGTGGTCCCGCGGCGGCCGCCGAACGCGGCCGCCCCGCACGACGGTACGACGTCCCGCCCCGGAGCATGGTTCCGGGGCGGGACGTCGTGGGTAAGGGGCGGCTCGACGCCGAGGAGCGTCAGGCCAACAGGTCGGTGGCGATCCAGATCAGCGGTGCGGCCACCGCCAGCGGCAGCGCCACGCCCGCCGTCATGTGCACGAAGCGGGACGGGAAGTCGTACGCCGCGACCCGACGGCCGACCAGCGCCCCCAGCCCGGCGAGCGCACCGAGCGCCACCGGCGCACCCACCAGCAGGCCCAGCGCCACGGCCGCGACCAGGCCCAGGACCGGGCCGAGCTGCTTCGGGCCGGGCAGCGGCGCCGCGGCCAGCAGGGTGGCCAGCGCGACCGCGCCCACCCCGGCCGGCACCCAGTCGGCCAGCAGCAGCATGGTGCACAGCGCCGTCACCACGGTGGCCGAGCCCAACACCGTCAGCGCGTAGAACCGCTCCTTCGGGTCCGACGGGCGGAACGTCTGCAGCACCAGGACCAGCAGGAAGAACCCGCCCAGGGTGCCCACCACCGCCGCCACGCCGCCATCGGAGTCCGCCAGCAGCACCGCGGCATCCGCGGTGAAGCCGGCCAGCGCGGCGAGCAGGATGCCCTGCCGGGCCGGCCACATGCCGTTCAGCCGGAACCAGCCGGCCGCCGTCAGCAGCTGCAGCAGCGCGACCACCAGGGCCAGCGCCACCTGCCCCAGCGCGGCGCCGCCGGCCAGCAGCGCGGCCGCGCCGGCGGTGATCAGGGCCGGCTGCAGACCCGGGTCGATGATCGGAGAACCGGTCCGGCCCGCCGGACCGGCGGGCGGCACGGGCTGCACGGGCGGAAGGGGCTGCGCCGGGACGGGCGCGAACGGCGGCGCGCCGGCGGCACCCAGCGGGCCCGCCGTACCCACCGGGCCGGGGGCGGGCGGGCGCTTGAGCGTCATGGTCGGCGGGTCGAAGGCCTCCGCCGACGGCTGCGCGGCGGCAGGCTGCGGCGCCTGAGCCGCGTGCCGGGCCCGCGCCCGGGCCGGCGGCTGCTGCGGCTGCTGCTGCTGCGGCATGTGCGGCGGCTGCGGCGGCTGCGGCGGCTGCTGGGCGTGCTGCGGCACCGGCGGCTGGTACTGCGGAGCCGGGGACTGGTGCCGCCCCGGAGCCTGCCCCGGGTGTAGCGGCGCCCCGGCGGGCACCGAGCCGGAGGCCGTCACCGGCGGCAGCAGCGTGGTGGCCGCGGCGTCGTCCATAGCGGGGACGGGCGGCAGCAGCGTCGTCGCCGCCGGGTCGTCCATCGCGGGAACGGGCGGCAACAGGCTGGTCGCGGCCGCGTCGTCGAACGCCGGTACGGGCGGCAGGACCGTGGTCGCCGCGGCGTCGTCCACCGGGTAGCCGTACGGCGGCTGCTGCGCGTGCGGAGCCTGCGGCGGGTACGGCTGCTGCCCGTGCTGCCCGTGCTGAGCCTGCGGCGGGTACGGCTGCTGCCCGTGCTGCCCGTGCTGAGCCTGCGGCGGGTACGGCTGCTGCCCGTGCTGCGGGTACCCCTGCGGGGCCTGGGGGTGCCGGGGCTGCTGCGGCCACTCGCCGTAGGGGCCGCGGTTCGGGTCGTTCGTGTCGGTCACGCCGCTCACCCTCCCGCGAACGGCGGGAGGACCTCGACCGTCCCGCCCTCGGTCAGGGCGACGGTCGCGTGGTCCCGGCCGCCCACCTGGGCGCCGTCGACCAGGTACGAGCTGTGCCCGAACAGCCGGACGAGCTTCGGCTTGTCGGCGTGCCGCTCCTTGGCCGCCGCCAGCGCCTCCGCCAGGGTCGCCGCCTCGTACGGCTCCTCGGCCAGCCCGGCCTCGGACTTCGCAGCCGCCCAGTAACGGATCGTCCCGCGCACCCGGGCGCCGCTCGCGGGCTCGGTGGTAGCGCCCATCGGGCCACCCCTTCTCGTCGTCCTCGCCCGGCCCCGGTGACCCGGTCCGGCTCGCCACCGGGGCGGCCGCCCGACCACCCGAACGATGGACCCGCGATGCGCCGCCGATGTGCGTCCCATGATGGCGTGTCCGTCGCCACGAGCGGCAATCGCCCTGGCTCCACCGGTGCGGAGCAGCGCTCGAAGCTGTGTCCAGGCTCACCCGGCGCACGCCCGAAATAGGTGAACCGCCGGATTCGAACACTCCCGGCGCGGCGGGAGGTCGGCTATCCTCGACCACCAAGAGGGATCCGGGCAGAGTCGCCCCCGGGTCCTTTTGTGCTTTCAGGACGCCAGTACGGACGTTCTTGCGATTCGTCGGCCCACCCCCGGCGCAGCGCGGGAACCGCCCCGTCCGTCGCGGCACAACGACGTGCCGCGGCCGGCCGGGACGTCGCCACCGGGCACCGGGCCGCCGCCCGGGGACCGGAACCAGACCGGAGGGTTCACGGTGATGGACAGGGCAGGAACGGTGCGCCAGGGGTTGCGGGACCCCCGGCGGGTCCGCCATTCCCTTTCCTCCGACCCCTCCTTCGCCCTGCACACCGTCCGCTCCCCCGGTACGCCCCGGGCGCCCGTCCTCCTCTCCTCCCCCTCAGCACGTGCGCCATCCGGCTGTGGCGGCAGCCGTAACGCGACCGCGACGACCCGGAAAGGGGACCACCGGGTATGAGTTCTCTCCTCCTCCTCACCAACGCACTGCAACCGTCGGCCGAGGTACTGCCCGCCCTCGGCCTGCTGCTGCACAACGTCCGGGTGGCCCCCGCCGAGGGCTCCGCCCTGGTGGACACGCCCAGCGCGGACGTCATCCTGGTCGACGGCCGACGCGACCTGCCGCAGATCCGCAGCCTGTGCCAGCTGCTGCGCTCCACCGGCATCGGCTGCCCGCTGATCCTGGTGGTGACCGAGGGCGGCCTGGCCGCCGTCACCGCCGAGTGGGGCATCGACGACGTCCTGCTGGACACCGCAGGCCCGGCCGAGGTCGAGGCCCGGCTGCGGCTGGCCCTCGGCCGTCTCCAGGTCACCACCGACGACAGCCCGATGGAGATCCGCAACGGCGAGCTCTCGGTCGACGAGGCCACCTACTCCGCGAAGCTCAAGGGCCGGTCGCTCGACCTCACCTTCAAGGAGTTCGAGCTGCTCAAGTACCTCGCCCAGCACCCCGGCCGGGTCTTCACCCGGGCCCAGCTGCTGCAGGAGGTCTGGGGCTACGACTACTTCGGCGGCACCCGGACGGTGGACGTCCACGTCCGTCGTCTGCGCGCCAAGCTCGGCGTGGAGCACGAGCAGCTGATCGGCACCGTGCGCAACGTCGGCTACCGCTTCGTCGTCCCGGAGAAGCCCGAGAAGGGCGAGCGCCCGGAGCCGGCCCAACGGCCCCCCGCCTCCCTGGAGGCGTGACCGGCGAGCCGGGCGGGCCGTCACCCGCCCGGCTTGTCCGGTTCATCCCCGAGCCGCCCGCCGTCCACCGACGGCGTCCCCCGGTCCCACTGCCGCCCCGGTGACCACACGCGTAGACTCCACTCGTGGCCAAAGTGACGCGCGACGATGTAGCCCGGCTGGCTGGTACCTCGACCGCGGTCGTCAGCTACGTCATCAACAACGGACCGCGCCCGGTCGCGCCCGCGACCCGGGAGAAGGTCCTCGCGGCGATCGAGCAGCTCGGCTACCGGCCGAACAGCGTCGCCCAGGCGATGGCCTCCCGCCGGACCAACCTGATCGGCATGGTCGTCCCGGACGCCCGCCAGCCCTTCTTCGCCGAGATGGCGCACGCCGTGGAACGCGCCGCCTCCGAGCGCGGCAAGCTCGTGCTGATCGGCAACTCCGACTACGTGGACGACCGCGAGGTCCACTACGTCCGCGCCTTCCTCGGCATGCGCGTCTCCGGCCTGATCCTGGTCAGCCAGGGCCCCTCGCAGCGTGCCGCGGAGGAGTTCGCCGCGATGGAGGGCGCCAAGGTGGTGCTGCTGCACCGCCGCCCCGAGGCGATCGACGACGTCGCGGTGGTCACCGACGACGTGGGCGGCGCCGAGGCCGTCGTCCGCCACCTGCTGGAGGTGCACGGACACCCGTACGTCGCCTGCTTCGGCGGCCCGGTCGAGTCCCCCGCCCCCGGCGACCCGGTCATCGACCACGTCGAGGGCTGGCAGCGCGCCATGGACGCGCACGGCGTCCCCACCGAGCCGCACCTGATCGACGCGCCCTTCCACCGCTACGGCGCCTACGAGGTCGCCCTCTCCGTACTGAGCTCGCCGGACCGGCCGCGGGCGGTCTTCTGCTCCACCGACGACCAGGCCATCGGCGTGCTGCGGGCCGCCCGCGAGGTCGGCCTGCGCGTCCCCGAGGACCTCGCCGTCGCCGGCTTCGACGACGTGCCGGAGGCCGCGCTCGCCGACCCGCCGCTGACCACCGTCGCCTCCGACCGCGACGCGATGGCCCGGGCCGCCGTGGACCTGGTGCTGGACGACTCGCTGATGGTGCCCGGTTCGGACACCGAGCGGGTCCGCAAGTTCCCCTCCCGCCTGGTCATCCGCCGCTCCTGCGGCTGCGACGGGGAGGCCCCGGGGGCGGGCACCGCCGCGCAGTAGCGGGCGCAGAAGACCGGCAGGTAGCACGCGGACCCGAGCGGCGGGTCGGGCCGGGGCGCGCCCGGAGCCGTCGATTCCGCTCCGCAGGGTGCCTGACCAGGCTTTATGAGAACCCAACGGGCTTCTCGCCCCGTTCTGAGCCGGTTCTCATCCGGTCCTCATCCACCGGGCGGAGCTTGGTCGGCATGAGCGAACAGCAGCAGCACCCCGACGACCGGTACCGCGACCAGTACGGCCCCTACGAGCCCCGGGTGATCGAGGGCACCGTGCTCGGCAGCGGCCCCGCGGGCAGCACCGACCCGGCCGGGTACGCGTACCACGAGGACCACTCCGGCGGCAGCTTCGACGGACCGCCGCCTCCCCCGCCCATCCCGCCCGAGCCGCCGACCCTGCTCGGCCCCGGCTCCCCCGACGGTCCCGACGGCCACGGCCGCCGCAGCCGGGCCCGCAGCGGCCTGCTGCGCGGCCGACTCGCCCTGGTGACCGCCGTCGCCGCGGTCGCCGCCGTCCTCGGCGGGGTCACCGGTGGGGTGGTCGCTGCCGACCGGCAGTCCGCCGACACCCGGGTCGCCACCGTCGCCAGCCCGGTCTCCGCCCGCAGCGACGGCAGCGCCGACGTGCCGGCCATCGCCTCCGCCGTCTCGCCCAGCGTCGTCCAGATCACCGTGAAGAGCGGCAACGGCACCGCCACCGGCACCGGCGTCGTCCTGGACAAGGACGGCCGGATCCTCACCAACTACCACGTGATCGACACCGTCGGCGCCGGCGGCCGGATCACCGTGACCTTCAAGGACGGCTCCACCGCCCAGGCCACCGTCACCGGCACCGACAAGGCCCTCGACATCGCCGTCATCACCGCCACCGGCGCCGGCAACCTCACCCCCGCCGTCCTCGGCGACTCCTCCTCCGTGGCCGTCGGCGACCCGGTCGTCGCCATCGGCAACCCCGACGGGCTCACCGGCACCGTCACCTCCGGCATCATCAGCGCCGAGAACCGCGACGTCACCGTCCAGCTCGACGAGGGCAGCACCAGCACCAACGGCGGCTTCGGCCTCCCCTTCCTGCCCGGCACCCGCGGCACCGCCCCGCAGTCCGGCAGCAGCACCACCTACAAGGCCTTCCAGACCGACGCCGCCCTCAACCCCGGCAACTCCGGCGGCCCGCTGATCAACGCCAACGGCCAGGTCATCGCCATCAACTCGGCGATGTACGCACCCAGCGGCAACGGCAACGGCTCCGGCGGCAGCAGCTCGGCCGGCAGCGTCGGCCTCGGCTTCGCCATCCCGATGAACGACATCAAGCAGGCTCTGCCGAAGCTCGAAGCCGGACAGAACCTGTAAGCCACAATCCCTACGACGGACAATTGGCCCCAGCAGGCCCTCCACCCGACGAGAAAGGGCACCCGCCCATGACCCCGTCCGCCGACGACCGCACCCCCGCCGAGCCCGGCCACCCCGCCGCCCGGCTCCTCGTGGTCGACGACGAACCCGCCCTCCGGGACGCCCTGGAGAGCAGCCTCGCCTTCGAGGGCTACGAGGTCTCCACCGCCACCGACGGCTACGAAGCCCTGGAAACCGTCGAACGCGAACGGCCCGACCTCGTCCTGCTGGACATCATGATGCCCCGGATGGACGGCCTCACCGCCGTCCGCCGGATGCGCTCGCGCGGCGACACCGTCCCGGTGCTGATGCTCACCGCCCGCGACGCCGTCGGCGACCGCGTCACCGGCCTCGACGTCGGCGCCGACGACTACCTCGCCAAGCCCTTCGAGCTCGACGAACTCCTCGCCCGCGTCCGGGCCCTGCTGCGCCGCAACGCCCTCGCCGCCGAGGCCGCCGCCCGCGCCGCCGCCGAGGACGAGAGCGAGGTGCTCTCCTTCGCCGACCTGCGGATGAACACCGCCACCCGCGAGGTCACCCGGGCCGGCAAGCCCATCGAACTCACCCGCACCGAGTTCATGCTGCTGGAGATGTTCCTCTCCCACCCCCGCCAGGTCCTCACCCGGGAGCAGATCCTCAAGGCGGTCTGGGGCTTCGACTTCGAGCCCTCCTCCAACTCCCTGGACGTGTACGTGATGTACCTGCGCCGCAAGACCGAGCAGGGCGGCATGCCCCGTCTGATCCAGACCGTGCGCGGCGTCGGCTACGCCCTGCGCGCGGCCGCCGGCGTCGGCGCGTGAACGAGCACGCCGAGCGGGCCGAGCACGGCGTCCGGAGCGGCAACGTCCCGCCCCCGCCCCTGGCCCCGCCCCGCGCCCCCGGCCGCCGACGGCGCCTGGTCCACTGGCTCCGCTCCCGCTCGCTGCGCAGCCGCCTCACCTTCCTGAGCGCGGCGGCGGTGGCGGTGGCCATCGCACTGTCGGCGCTGGCGTGCTGGTTCATCGTGGAGAAGCAGCTCTACAACCAGGTCCGGGCTGATCTGGCCAGCGCACCGCTGCCCATGCCTCCCCGGGGAGCCGGTCTCAACTGCTACGGCACCCCGGAACAGGCCCTGGATCACCAACCCGTCAGCAGTCTTCAGGAGATCAGCGGAGCGGCCCCCCGGGACACCCAGTTCCTCGCAGAGGGGAAGGGGGTCTGCCTGCCCCCCGGCGCGACCAAGGCGATCGTCACCGTGCCGGGGGACACCGCCGTATTCCGTATCAAACCCGGCCAGTCGATCATCCGGGAGGGCCGGTTCACCAACGGGGATCCCGCACTGGTCCGGCTCACCAACGACCCCAGGTACCTGGTGCCGGTCGTCGTGATGGTGGCCACTCCCACCCAGTCCGTCGAGGAATCCCTCCAGGGCCTCGCCATCCTCCTCGGATCCGTCTCCGTCGGCGGCATCCTCCTCGCCGCCATCGCCGGCCGCCTGGTCGCCCGCTCCGCCCTGAAGCCGGTCGACCAACTCACCGACGCCGTCGAGCACATCGCCCGGACCGAGGAGGTCGGGACCACCATCCCCGTCCACGGGCACGACGAGATCGCCCGGCTCTCCACCTCGTTCAACTCGATGAGCACCTCGCTCGCCAACTCCCGCGAGCGGCAGACCCGGCTGATCGCCGACGCGGGCCACGAGCTGCGGACGCCGCTCACCTCGCTGCGCACCAACGTCGACCTGCTGATCCGCAGCAACGACACCGGTCGCCCGCTCCCCCCGGCGACCAAGACCAAGCTGCTCGGCAACATGAAGGCGCAGATGCAGGAACTCACCGTCCTGATCGGCGACCTGCTGCAGCTCTCCCGGCCCGACTCCCCCAAGGCGGGCCCGAACCTCGCCGTCGTCGCCCTGCACGAGATCGCCGGGCGGGCCGTGGAGCGGGCGAAGCTGCGCGGCCCGGGTCTGGTCTTCGAGACGAGCACCGAGCCCTGGTACGTGCACGGCGACGCCGCCGGGCTGGAGCGGGCCGTGATCAACCTGCTGGACAACGCGGTCAAGTACAGCCCGCCCGGGGGGACGGTCGAAGTCCGTTTGCAGCAGGGCGTGTTGACCGTCCGGGACCACGGCCCGGGCATCCCGCCGGACGAGCTCCAGTACGTCTTCGACCGGTTCTGGCGTTCGCCGTCCTCGCGGCAGCTGCCGGGCTCGGGCCTCGGGCTGTCGATCGTCGCGCAGAGCGTCCGGGAGGCGGGCGGCGAGGTCACCCTCGGCCCGGCCGCGGACGGCGGTCCGGGCGCGCTGGCCACCGTCCGGCTGCCCGGCGGCCCCGCCCCCGAGTAGGCCCGCCCCGAGCCGGAGCGGCCCCGGACAGGGAAAGGGGCGGGTGGGGCGCCCCGACAGCGCCCCACCCGCCCCTCAGGGCCGGCTCACGGTCAGTCGATGTCGCTGCCCGGGCCGATGATCTTGATCCGGTCCTGCGCCGGGGCCTGCAGCGGCGCGCTCGCCGAGCTGTGGGCACCCAGGTAGGCCGTGAAGAGGTCCAGGTCGGAGGCGCCGACGAGCTTGTCGGTGCCGGCCGCGAAGGCCGGGAAGCCGTCGCCGCCGCCGGCCAGGAACTCGTTGGCCGCGACGCGGTACTTGGCAGCCGGGTCGACCGGCGCGCCGTTCAGCCGGATCGAGTCCACCAGGACCCGGTCCGCGCCGGTCTTGCGCATGTCCAGGGTGTAGTGCAGGTTCGACGACCCCTGGAGGACCTTCGGCGCGGCGTCGTTGGAGCCGCTCACCTGCTGCTGGAGCAGCTGGACCAGCTGGGCCCCGGTCAGCGTCTTGACCTGCATCATGTTGGTGAACGGCTGGACGGTGAACGCCTCGCCGTAGGTCACCACGCCGTCGCCCTCGCTGCCCGAGGCCTTGTAGACCAGGTCGGAACGGATGCCGCCCGGGTTCATGAAGGCGACCTGCGCACCGCCCTTGTCGGCCGGGGTCAGCCCCGCCAGCTGCGCGTCGGCGATCACGTCACCGAGCGGCTTCTCCAGGTCGCTGCTGCCGCGGCCGTTGATGTCCGAACCGATCCAGCCGATCGGACGGTTGGCGATCGGGGCGGCCAGCTTCTGGTAGTGCTCGACCAGCGCCGTCATGTCGGGCGCCTTCTCGACCGTGCGGCGCACCACGTGGTTCTCGGCCTTGACCGAGGGGCGCACGATCTCGCCGGTGGTCTTGTCCAGCTTCATGTCGATCTCGGTGAAGAGCCGGCCGAAGGAGGCGGCACTGGTCACCGAGCGCGGAACGCCGTTCGGGTCGGGGATGGTGCAGGCGTACGCGTTGTGGGTGTGGCCGGTGACGATGGCGCCGACCGCCGGGTCGATCTTCTTCGCGATGTCGACGATCGGGCCGGAGACGCCCTGGCCGGCCGCACCGCAGTCGTAGTTGTAGACGGAGCTGGCCGGGTAGCCGCCCTCGTGGATCAGCGCGACGATCGAGTTGACGCCCTTGGCCTTGAGCTCGGCGGCGTACTTGTTGATCGTGGTGACCTCGTTGGCGAACTTCAGGCCCTTGACGCCCTCGGCGGTCACGATGTTCGGCGTGCCCTCCAGGGTGACGCCGATGAAGCCGACCTTCACGCCCTGGGACTTGGTGATCCAGTACGGGGCCAGCAGCGGCTTGCCGGTCTTCTCGTCGGTGACGTTCGCCGACAGGTAGTTGAAGTTGGCGCCCTTGAAGGTGCGGCCAGGCTCGTAGCAGCCGTCGGTCGGGTGGCAGCCGCCCTCCTGCATGCGCAGCAGCTCCTGCGCGCCCTCGTCGAACTCGTGGTTGCCCACGGAGGTGACGTCCAGGCCGAGCTTGTCCATCGCCTCGATGGTCGGCTCGTCGTGGAAGAGCGCCGAGGTGAGGGGGCTGGCGCCGACGATGTCGCCGGCCGCGACGGTGATCGAGTCGTCGGCCGGTATCCGCGCCTTGCGCAGCTCGGTGGCCAGGTACTCGATGCCGCCGGCCGGGGTGGCGACCTCCTTGCCGGTGGCCGGGTCGATCTCCTTGATCGTGCCGGACGAGCCGGCCGGAGGCTCCAGGTTGCCGTGGAAGTCGTTGATCGCCAGCAGCTGGAGGTTGACGGTCTTGTGACGCTTGGAGTTGGCGTCGGCGGCCTGGGCGGCCGTCGGCACGACCACCGTGCCGAGCAGACCAGCGGCGGCGACGACGGCGAGCGCCGTCCGTCGGGATCTGACGGTGAGCATGAGAGGGGTCCCCTGCACCTCGGAGGAGCACCGGCTGTGGGACAGCATCGGCGTACGGGCATGTGTTGCGCGTGTGAAGCCTAGGGTCAACGCGCGTAGCTGTCAGGACGTCGAACGTAACGAGAGGATTACCTCCTGACGAACCGTCGCCGTCCGCGGGGTGCGGAGACTGCGCAGGGGCGGGCCTCAGACCCCCGGCTCGGCGGCCAAGTGCCGCTCCGCGCGCACCCGTTCGGCCACCGCGTCCTCGGTCATCGCGCGGTCGGTGTACACCAGCGGTCGCTCGGTCTCGGTGATGATGTGTTTGACCACCTGGACGTTCCCGTTGACGTCCCAGACCGCGATGCCCGGCGAAAGTGTGGGAATGATCTCCACCGCCCACCGCGGCAGACCCAGCACCCGGCCGGTGGCCCGCGCCTCCTCGGCCTTCTGCATGTAGATCGTCCGGGTGGAGGCCATCTTCAGGATCGCCGACGCCTCCTTGGCCGCCGCACCGTCCACCACGTCCGACAGGTGGTGCACCACCGCGACGAAGGAGAGCCCGAGCCGGCGGCCGAACTTCAGCAGCCGCTGGAACAGCTGCGCCACGAACGGGCTGTTGATGATGTGCCAGGCCTCCTCGACCAGGAAGATGCGCTTCTTCCGGTCCGGTCGGATCCAGGTGTGCTCCAGCCACACCCCGACGATCGCCATCAGGATCGGCATCGCGATCGAGTTGCGGTCGATGTGCGAGAGGTCGAAGACGATCAGCGGCGCGTCCAGGTCGATGCCCTCGGTGGTCGACCCGTCGAACATGCCGCGCAGGTCACCGTCGACCAGCCGGTCCAGCACCAGCGCCACGTCCAGGCCCCAGGACTGCACCTCCTCCACCGCCACGCCCAGCGACTCCACCGAAGACAGGTCGGGGTTGCGCAGGGTGTCGATGATGTCGTCCAGCACCGGCTGGCGGTCCGTCACCGAGGCCACCACGTGGGCGTGCGCCGCCTTCAGCGCGAAGCCGGCCCGCTCCTCCAGCCCGCGCCCCATCGCCACCTCGATGATGGTGCGCAGCAACGAGAGCTGGCCGGTCTGGGTGATCGCCGGGTCCAGCGGGTTGAGCTTCACCCCGCCGTCCCGGGCGGCCATCGGGTCCAGCCGGATCGACTTTATGCCCAGCGCGTCGGCGATCAGGTTCCACTCGCCGACGCCGTCCTCGCCCTGCGCGTCGAGCACCACGACCTGGCGGTCGCGGAACCTCAACTGCCGTAGCACGTACGTCTTCTCCAGCGCCGACTTGCCGTTGCCGGACTCGCCGAGCACCAGCCAGTGCGGAGCCGGCAGCTGCTGCCCGTACAGCTGGAAGGGGTCGTACACGTACCCCTTGCCGCTGTACACCTCACGGCCGATGATCACGCCCGAGTCGCCCAGCCCCGGCGCGGCGGTGGGCAGGTAGACCGCCTGCGCCTGGCCGGTGGAGGTGCGCACCGGCAGGCGGGTGGTCTCCACCTTGCCGAACATCAGGCTGGTGAACGCGTCGGTGAGGTTGCCGAGCGCCATGTGCGGCCTCCCTGAGTCGGCGGAACGGTCGGACGGGTGCGGAGGTCCGCGGCGGCGTCAGCGGCGGATGCCGGTGGCGAACGGAAGGGTGTTGACGAAGGCCCGGTGGTGCTCGCGGTCGCACCACTCCAGCTTGAGGTAGCTCTTGCCGGCCGAGGCCCGGATGGTCCGCTTGTCGCGGGCCAGCGCGTCGGGGTTGCGCGAGGAGACCGTGATGTAGCCGACCAGGTTCACCCCGGCCGCACCGGAGGCCAGGTCGTCACCGCGCTGGTCCACCCGGCCGGTGTGGGCCAGGTCGCGCGGGTCGACCGTCCGGTTCATCTTGGCGGCGCGGCTGGCCTCCGCCTCGTCGTTGGTCTTCTCGGTCAGCATCCGCTCGATCGCGACGTCGGTGGGCTCCAGGTCCATCGTCACCGCGACCGTCCGGATCACGTCCGGGGTGTGCACCAGCAGCGGCGCCAGGAAGTTGACGCCCACCGGGGTGAGCGGCCACTCCTTGATCCAGGCGGTGGCGTGGCACCACGGCTCCCGAGTCGCCGACTCGCGGGTCTTCGCCTCCAGGTACTGCGGGTTGGTCGCGTCCAGCTCGGCCGGCCAGGCGTTGCGCCGGGACATCGCCTGGATGTGGTCGATCGGGTGGTCCGGGTCGTACATCGAGTGCAGCAGCGAGGAGAGCCGGGCCTGGCCCAGCGGCTGGCGCACCCGGATGTCCGCCTCGGCCAGCCGGGCGCAGATGTCGGTCAGCTCGCGCGCCATCACGGCGGCCAGCCCCTCGTCGTCCCGGGCCCGCCGGCCGGTGGCCGTGCGGCCCATCGCGTGCGCCTCTGCGGCCAGGTCACGGGTGTAGTGCATGCAGGCCACCAGGTACGCCCGGTGCTGCTCGGACGACGTCGACACCATCGACTGCAGCTGGTCGTAGGAGTCCTGCAGCCAGCGGGGCGAGGACGGATCGCCGCGGCGCTCCACGTCCTTGGCGTGCGCGTCCGGGTCAGCCGGCAGGGTCCGGGCCAGGATCTGCAGCCGGGTCACGAAGCCGTCCCCGTTGGCGACGTGCTTCAGCAGCGTGCCGAACCGGTCGACCAACGCCTCCTGGTCCTCCGAGTCGCGCAGCCCGACGCCCGGGCCCTCGATCTCGATCGCGGCCGTCACCGTCCGCCGCTCCAGGTGCATCAGCACCCCGACCTCGTCCGGCCCGAACGGCGCGGTCAGCCAGCGCAGCCGCCCGACTCCGGGCGGCGGCCCGACCTCCACCTCCCGGCCGTCCATCCGGGTGCCGGCGTCCATCACGTCCGAGCGCCACACCGCCCGCCCGCTGCGGATCGTCCGGCGGTAGGTCCGGTTGATCTCCACCCACTTGTAGAACGTCCGCTTGCGGTACGGCACGTACACCGCCGCGATGGCGAGCACCGGCAGGCCGAGCAGACCGCCGATCCGCAGCGGCAGGATGGGCATCAACAGGCCCCAGAGCATGCCGAGGAACGCCCCGAAGATGATCAGCAGGATCTCGCCGGACTCCCGGTTCCGGCCGATCGGCGCGTTCGGGCGGGCCTTGCCGATCAGGTAGGTGCGGCGCTGGTGCACGTACGGCTGGGCGTACTGGGCACCGTACTGGCCGAGCGGTTCGCTGCTCACTTACCCGTCACCCTCCCTTCGCTGGATTGCTGTCGCGGATCGGAACCGGGGCGGCCTGCGGCGGGCCGGCCTGCGGCGGCGGGGCGGGCGTCCGGCCGGCGTGGGCGGCGATGCCCGGCGCGACCGAACCGCCGCCCGCGCCACCACCGCCGCCACCCGCGCCCGCCGGCCCGCCGCGGTCGCCGTGGGTGGTGATGCCCTGCTTCATCAGGTTCGCGGTACCGTTGATCATCGCCGAACCCGCCTGCACCGCATTGGCCCGGGCCTGGCGCATGTTCAGGATCTCGTCGCCGAAGCCCGGCACGAAGCGGTAGATCGCGGCACTGGCGAAGATCGACAGGAACAGGATCGCCAGCCCCGACAGCACCCGGGCGAAGTCGTCGCTCGCCCCGGCCCCGCTCGCCACCGCGCCCGCCAGGCCCAGGATGATCACGATGATCGGCTTCGCCAGGTCCACCGCCAGCATCACCCCGGCCCACCGGCGCACGTGCTTCCACAGCTGCTTGTCGACCAGCCCGGCGTACACCGCCGTCCCCAGCAGCGCGCCCACGTACAGCATCGCCGCCCGGATCAGCAGCTCGATCCAGAGCACCGCCGCCGCCAGCACCGCGACCAGCGACACCAGCACCAGGATCAGCGGACCGCCGCCGACGTTCCCCTTCTCCAGGGTGTCCGCGAACCCGCCCAGGTACGACCCGGTGTCCGTCTTCGTGCCGACCGCGATCGCCTTGGTCAGCCCGTCCGTCACGCTCACCACGGTGTAGAGGATCAACGGCGTGAACGCGGACGCCACCACCGTCAGCCACAGGAAGCCGATCGCCTCCGAGAACGCCGTCGTCAGCGGCGCCCCCCGCACGGCCCGCTTCGTCACCGCCAGCAGCCACAGCACCAGCGTGATCACCGTCGACACCGCGAACACCACGGCGTACTGCTGCAGGAACGACGCGTTGGTGAAGTCCACCTGCGTCGTCCCGTCGATCGCCCCCGACAGGTTCCGCACCACCCACGCCGCCGCCTGCGCACAGCTCTTCGCCAACGCCCCGAGCGGATCGGTCACATTGCTGACGGCACCGCCGGGCACCGATCCCCCAGGCTTGGAGGCGCAGTAGACGTCGCTGCCGGGCAGCGGCAGGACATCGCAGTTGTTGCTGCCCGACGGGCTGGGAGTCGGGTCCGCGAAGGCCCGGGACGCCATGCCGATGACTGTGGCCTGCACGAGAGCGAAGGCCGTGACGACCCGGCCGAATCGAGGGAGCCGTCTCCCGACCGCACCGTCAACGCGCATAGCGGAACCCTCCGAACTGCTCTGCTGATCCGGCGATCTCATCCGCTGTGGCCGCCTGCTGGTCGCCCGGCATGGGAGCCGGGCCTGACTTCCGAGTGAAGTCGGTGAGCTTCCAGTCGCCGCCCGTCCAGTGCAACGAGAGCGTGAGGGTGAACCAGTTCGTGGTCACCGGCTGGACGGAGCGCTCGCCGGCGAGGCCGGTGAGGCCGGTGCACCACACCTCGACCTTGGCGTCGCTGTCGGTGTAGCCGGTCGACTTGGTGCCGACCGGGACGGTGCGGCTGACGAAGGTGAGGCCCTGGGGGGCGCGGCCCTGGGCGTCGAGGCCGTAGCGGGCGACGGTGTCGCCGCCGAAGCCCTGGTCCAGTCGGCTCTGCAGGGTCGGCGCCGCGCCGGGGTCGGCGATGGTGGCGACGATGGTGTGGCGGCTGTCCGCGCGGAACATGTCCGCCGAGCCGATCGCCACCGCGTAGTTGGCCGCGGCGGACTGGGCGCCCTGGTCGCTGTGCGGGAAGCCGGAGGCGATGCCGTTGACGGTGGTGCCGACGGGCTGGTCGCCACTGGGGGCGGGGCCGGCGCCGGAGGGTGCGCTGGGGGTGGCGTGGTCGGCGGAGCGGCCGCCGTCGCTGCCGGTGCCGGGCTTGCCGCGGTTGGCGATGGCGATGGCCACGACGAGCAGGGTGACGACGACGAGGACGGTCAGCAGGGTTCGCAGCGGTCGTGACTGACGGAGGCTCGGCTGCGGGGAGGGCTGTTCGCCGACCGGTAGCCGCGTACGGGTGTGCGGCTGGTCGTCGGACAACGGCACGGCGGCCCTCCTGGTGCGGGGAGCCGGGGGCGGCTCCGGGGGCCCTCCACCCGGGGGCGGGCGCGGACGGAGGGTGGGAACGGGGGTGGAGTCCTGGCAGGCCGGCCGCTGGAGGGGGTCCGGACGGGGACCCGACCGCGGACGGGCGGACTACTGCTGTCCGATCGTCAGATCGCCATGCCGTAGACAATGGTGAACAGAGTGCCCAGTGATCCGATGATGAACACGCCGGTCAGTCCGGCCACGATCAGCCCCTTGCCCTGTTCGGCTCCGAAGCTGTCGCGCATCGCGGTCGCACCGATCCGCTGCTTGGCGGCGCCCCAGACGGCCAGGCCGAGGCAGACGAGGATGGCGACGGCCATGATGACCTCGACCATCACCCGGGCCTCCGACCCGAGGCTCGCGAACGGGCCCCAGTCCGGGGCGATCCCGCCGATGATGGTGTCGATATTCGGCTTCTTCGGTGGGTCATCGGCCAGGTGGCCGACCGCATAGGTGTGCACGCTGCTCAGGTTCATTTCCATCTCACCGCCCGATCAGGCAAATTCAAGGGCCCGGACCCCGCCCGCGCGAAGGGTCGGTGCCTATTCTTGGCCAGATCTGATGTCGACTTGGCTACTTCTCGCGGATTGGTCGTGAGGCATCGGACACGTACGCGAGGATGTCCACCGTACGAAGGATAGCGCTCACTCCTTGTATCTCTGATGATTGCGGTGAGCAACGCCTTCCGGGACACTTCGACTGACGAATCGTCGGGATGGTGCTGATGGTACTCCGGAAGGCCGGTGCGGCCGCCGTCGCTGCGGGAGTTGTTTCGTTCGGGCTCATCGGGCTGGTGACGATGGGGACTTATGCGGCGAGTGGGACGGCACAGCAGGCGGCGAATCGTTCCGCCCTCTCCCCCGGAACGGTCCCCGCGGCCTACCAGGACGCGATCCAGAAGTGGGGCGCGCTCTGCCCGGAGATCTCCCCGCCGATGCTCGCGGCGCAGCTGTACCAGGAAAGCGGATTCGACCCCAAGGCCCGCTCCGGTGTCGGGGCGCAGGGAATGGCGCAGTTCATGCCGGGCACCTGGGTGACGTACGGAACGGACGCGAACGGTGACGGCCGGAAGGACGTCTGGGACCCGTACGACGCGATCGCCTCGGCGGCGGTCTACGACTGCGCGCTCGCCAAGGACGTCTCGAACGTCCCGGGCGACCCGCAGGCCAACATGCTGGCCGCCTACAACGCCGGTCCGTACGCGGTGACGAGCAACCGGGGCATCCCGCCGTACAAGGAGACCCAGGGCTACGTCCGGAGCATCCAGGCGATGGCGCGCAGCTTCACGGCACCGACCGCGCCGTTGGAGGTGTCCGCGCAGTCGGCGGCGGCCATCTACTTCGCGCAGACCAAGCTCGGCACCCCCTACCTGTGGGGCGGCGAGGGCCTGCCCTCGCAGAGCGGCCGGTTCGACTGCTCGGGCCTGACCCAGGCGGCGTACGCCAGCGTGGGCATCACGCTGCCCCGGGTGGCCAACGACCAGTGGTACGCGGGCCCGCACCCGTCGCGCGATCAGTTGCGGCCCGGGGACCTGGTGTTCTTCGCGACGGACCTGAGCGACCCGCGGAGCATCCACCACGTGGGGATCTACGTCGGCGGCGGCTACATGATCAACGCTCCGCACACCGGCGCGGTGATCCGCTACGACAAGATCGACACCAAGGAGTACATCGGCGCGACCCGGGTCACCTCGGACGGCGCCCAGGCGCTGCCGAGCCGGAACACCGACGGATCGGTCAACGCCCCGAGCCGGCCCGGTTCGACGGCGCCGGCGAGCCCCGCCGCGAACCAGGGCGGACCCCCGGGCGGCACGCAGGGCGGCAGCCAGGCGGTCTCCGCCCGGCCCGCGGCGGCGGCCCCGGCGGCGCCGACCGGGCCGGCCCCCGCCGGGGCGGGCCGGTAGGCCGCGGTGCGGCCGGGCCGCCCGGGACCTGTGTGCGCACTGTGGACGCTGAGTCAAGTTTCGATAACCGCGCGTTTCCGTGGAACGCTGTATCCCGGAAATGACGTTTCTTCCGGTGGCCCCTCGTCAGCAGTCCGCGCCGGGCGGGCCCCGGCGGGAACCCACAGGTGCAGCGGACCAGAAGGAGGTGCGGCGTGTCGACGCCGCTTGCCGACACGACCAACCCCGACCTCGGCCTGCTCTACGCCGTCAACGGTCTGGCCAAACGCTCCCCGCAGTGGCTGGACCACCTGGTCTCGTGGATCGGCGAGTACGGCATCCTGATCGGCCTGGGCATGCTCGGTCTGGTGGCCTGGCTGCAGGCCAGACGCCGCCCGGACGCGCCGGTGGCGGTCGCCGGGCTGCTCTGGGTGCCGCTCTCGGTCGCGATCGCCGAGCTGGCCAACCTGCCGATCGCCGCGATCGTGAACCGTCCGCGCCCGTTCGTCGACCACCCCGGGCTGCTGGTGCTGGTGGACGGCAAGGCCGGCACGCACTCCTTCGTCAGTGACCACTCGACGATGACGATGGGCGTCGCGGTGGCGCTGTTCCTGGTGAACCGGAGGCTCGGCTGGATCGCCGGCGGCCTGGCCCTGTTGCAGGGCTTCTGCCGGATGTTCATGGGCGTCCACTACCCGACCGACGTGATCGGCGGCTTCGCGCTGGCCGTCGCCGTGGTGCTGCTGCTGGCGCCGATCGCGATGGCGGTGCTGGTCCCGTTCTGCCACGCGCTGAGCCGGACGGCCGTCGCCCCGCTGATCCGGGCACCGGAGCGCGCCGACGCGGCCCGCGGCGGGGCTGCTCCGCGCGGCCGTCGGCGCGGGCGCGGGCCGGTGCGGGCCGAGGAGCAGCCGCCGGAGTCCGACCTCGCGGCCTGACCCAGCGCACCGGTGGCACGGCCGGGAAACCGTCCGGCCAGGAAACGGTCACGCCCGGAGGCGGCCCGGGGCAGCCGGCCCGGGCAGTCAGTCCGACGCCGTGCCGTTCTCGGCCAGGTGGCCGGCCCCCTCTCGGCGGGCGAGGTCGCGGGAGCGTCGGGCCGGGGAGTACCAGCCGCAGCTGCACGTCGCGTAGGCGAAGGAGCCGCGCTCGCTGATCGCGACGCGGTGCTCGGGCATCCGGGTGCCGGGCGCGGCCGACAGCTCACTGTGCACGTAGTTCACCGTAACGCGCCGGATGCCCGGTGCGCGACGCCCTCCGGCCGGCGGGCACCCGTAACCCTTTCCGGCCCAACTCGTTTGCCCGGAAAGAGCTCTGCCCACCCGGTGGTGTCCCGGCAGGGCAGTCGGGCCCGAGGGGGTTGTCGCGAGGATGAAGATGACCGACCAGCAGCGCACCGGGCGGCCAGCGCGCCGTCCGGGTCCGCACCTGCGCTCGGCGGCCGGGGCCGCCCTGCTCGCCGTCGCGCTCGCGGCGGGCGCGGCCGGCTGCACGGGATCCGGCGGTGGTTCCTCGGACCAGCAGTCGAACGCCCCCGACCAGCTCGCCGCGGACCCGCTGACGGCGGTGCGCAACGCCGCCGACATCACCGGCCGCACCGGCTCCGCGCACACCGCCACCGAGCTGGTCACCGAGTCCGCCGAGAAGAAGGCCTCGTTCAGCGGCACGGGCGGCTACGACTACGTGAAGCGGATCGGCCGGCTGGAGGTGCAGGTCCCGCCGGGCGCCGCGACCACCGGGAAGATCGTCGAGGTGGTCCTGCCGGGCACCGTGTACCTGCAGAACAGCGGCGCCAAGGTGCCCGAGGGCAAGTGGGTGAAGCTGGACGTGCGCCAGCTGCCGGACGGCAACCTGGTCAGCAGCGGCGCGACCGACCCGGCCTCGGCGGCGGGGGCGCTTCGCGGGGCGCAGAAGGCGGACGCGGTGGGCACCGAGACGGTCGACGGCGTCGCGCTGCACCACTACCGCGGCACCCTGGACCTGGCCAAGGCCGCCGACGCGACCGGTGGCCGGGGCGGGGACGGCCTGCGGATGGGCGCACAGACCTTCACCGTCAAGGAAGTCCCGTACGACGCCTGGCTGGACGACCAGGGCCGGCTGCACAAGGTGGTCGAGGTGTTCACCTTCGCCGGGGTGGCCGGGTCGAAGGAGGCCAAGGACCAGGTGAAGGTGACGTCGACGACCGCGCTGGCGGACTTCGGCAAGCCGGTCGAGGCGGCCGAGCCGTCGGCCTCGGACATCTACCAGATGAAGCCCACGGAGAGCCCCAAGTAGGTCGCCCGGGCAGCGCTCCGGCGCCGGGGCGAGACGGGGTGCCGTCGGAGCGGGTGGCCGTCCGGGGAGCGGCGGTCACCCGTTTCGGCGGCGCCGAGATGGCCCGTCCGTGCCATGTGGACGGGCCCCGGAGTGCCTAGGCTGGACGTCGGGTGGCTGCCGCCCGGGCTGGCGAGGCACTGAAGGGGTGGTGCAGGTGGTGTCGTCCACGGGCGGCCGCAGCGGCGGCCACGACGACGCGGCCCTCGACGAGATCGAGCTGGCCGGCGAGCTGATGATCGCCGCGACGGCCAGCTCCGGCGAGCGGCTGCCGACCGAACGGATCGACGAGGTGCTGCTCGACCGGGCCGATCCCCGGTCCGCCGACCGGGAGGCCGACGGCTAGCCGGGCCGCCCGGACCACCCTCAGGGCTGTCGGGCCGTGGAGCCCGTGGGCTCAGCTGCGCAGCAGGCGGCTGATCGCGGCGGTGGCCTCCGCCACCTTGGCGTCCAGTTCGGCCCCGCCCTCCTCGGCGGCGGCGGCGACGCAGTGCCGCAGGTGCTCCTCCAGCAGGGAGAGCGCGAAGGACTGCAGCGCCTTGGTGCCGGCCGAGACCTGGGTGAGCACGTCGATGCAGTAGACGTCCTCGTCGACCATCCGCTGGAGACCGCGGATCTGGCCCTCGATCCGGCGCAGCCGCTTGAGGTGCGCGTCCTTCTGGGCGCTGTAGCCGTGCGGGCCGTGCCCGCCCTGGTGTCCGGCGGCGGCCGCGGGTGCGGCGTGGCCGGCGTGCGGGTCGGCCCCGTGCGCGTGATCCGGCTCGGTGCGCGCTTGCGTCGTGGTCATCGGCCCCGCCTTCGTCTGAGTGCCTGGTGGCTGCGTCGGCCACCAGTGTCCAACACCGGGGCCTCCGGTGGTGTTCCGGCGGCCGATGCGGCATGTGCCGCCGAGCTCGGGCGGGGCCGTCCGGCGGGTTCACCCGTCTGAGCGGCGACCCGGCCCTCCGTGCGCACGACGGGGACAATCCGGGCGAGGTTCCGTCAGACTGGGGGCCCGCGTCCGTACGTGGCGGTGCGGCCGGGCCGGCCGATGCAGCAGCCGAACGGAAGGGGAGGCGCCGGCTCCGCGCTCGGCACCCCGTTTGCGTGATTGCGCTCGGTTGCACCTAGCATCGTTCAGTCCCTACCCCGCACATCGGAGATTTCCGTGCGTTTTAGCCTGACCCCGAAGGAGACGAGCTTCTACGACATGTTCGCCGCCGCGGCGGAGAACCTCGTCGTCGGATCGAAGCTCCTGCTGGAGCTTCTGGGATCGGACGTGTCGGCCCGCACGGAGATCGTCGAGCGCATGCGCGCCGCCGAGCACGCCGGGGACGACACCACCCATGCCGTCTTCCACCAGCTGAACTCGTCCTTCATCACGCCCTTCGACCGCGAGGACATCTACAGCCTCGCCTCGTCGCTGGACGACATCATGGACTTCATGGAGGAGGCCGTCGACCTGGTCGTCCTCTACGACATCCAGACCCTGCCGAAGGGGATCGAGCAGCAGATCGAGGTGCTGGCCCGGGCCGCCGAGCTCACCGCGGCGGCGATGCCGAACCTGCGGAGCATGTCGAACCTCACCGAGTACTGGATCGAGGTCAACCGGCTGGAGAACCAGGCCGACCAGATCCACCGCAAGCTGCTCGCCCACCTGTTCTCCGGTCAGTACGACGCCATCGAGGTGCTCAAGCTCAAGCAGATCGTGGACGTTCTTGAGGAGGCGGCGGACGCGTTCGAGCACGTCGCCAACACGGTGGAGACCATCGCCGTCAAGGAGTCCTGACCCTCGTGGACATGGCAGCACTCATCGCCGTCATCGGCGTTGCGTTCTTCTTCACCTACACCAACGGCTTCCACGACTCGGCGAACGCGATCGCCACGTCGGTCTCCACCAGGGCGCTCACCCCGCGGGCCGCGCTCGCGATGGCCGCGGTGATGAACCTGGCCGGCGCCTTCCTCGGCAGCGGGGTGGCGCACACCGTCTCGCAGGGGATCATCGACACCCCCTCGGGCAACCAGGGCATGGCGATCCTGTTCGCCGCCCTGATCGGCGCGATCGCCTGGAACCTGGTCACCTGGTACTTCGGACTGCCCTCCTCCTCCTCGCACGCCCTGTTCGGCGGCCTGGTGGGCGCCGCGCTGGCCGGTGGCACCGGGGTGATCTGGAGCGGAGTGATCGACAAGATCATCATCCCGATGGTCGTCTCGCCGGTGGTCGGCCTGATCGGTGGCTACCTGGTGATGCTGGCGATCCTGTGGATCTTCCGCCGGGCCAACCCGCACCGGGCCAAGCGCAACTTCCGGGTCGCCCAGACCGCCTCCGCCGCCGCGATGGCACTGGCGCACGGCCTCCAGGACGCCCAGAAGACCATGGGCATCGTGGTGATGGCCCTGGTCATCTCGGGTCAGCAGGCCACCTACGACATCCCGGTCTGGGTGAAGATCTCCTGCGCGACGATGCTCTCGCTGGGCACCTACGCGGGCGGCTGGCGGATCATGCGGACGCTCGGCCGCAAGATCATCGAGCTGGACCCGCCGCAGGGCTTCGCGGCCGAGACCACCGCCTCGATCGTCATGTACATCACATCGTTCGTGTACAAGGCGCCGATCTCCACCACCCACGTGATCACCTCGGCGATCATGGGCGTGGGGGCCACCAAGCGGATCCGCGCGGTGCGCTGGGGCGTCGCGAAGAACATCGTGCTCGGCTGGTTCATCACGATGCCGGCGGCCGCCGTCGTCGCAGCGCTGGTGTACTGGTTCGTCCACCTGTTCTGGGGCTGATCCCGGAGGGACCCGCCGGACGCCGGTCCCGGAGGCCCCCGGACGACACCGGGAACATGACAGGGCCCGCCCCCACATCTCGGGGGCGGGCCCTTCTTCATGTCCCGCGGCGGCACCGCCATGCAGCACCACGGGACAGCTCGCGTTCCGCCGTTCGCCGCGCTTGCGCGCGTGGCGGGGTCCGGTCTAGCCGAAGCGGCCGGAGATGTAGTCCTCGGTCGCCTGGACCGACGGGTTGGAGAAGATCCGCTGGGTGTCGTCCAGCTCGATCAGCTTGCCCGGCTGGCCGACGCCCGCCAGGTTGAAGAAGGCGGTGCGGTCGCTGACGCGGGCCGCCTGCTGCATGTTGTGGGTCACGATGACGATGGTGAACTGCGACTTCAGCTCGCCGATCAGGTCCTCGATGGCGAGGGTGGAGATCGGGTCGAGCGCGGAGCAGGGCTCGTCCATCAGCAGGACCTGCGGCTCGACCGCGATGGCGCGGGCGATGCACAGGCGCTGCTGCTGACCGCCGGAGAGGCCGGCACCGGGCTTGTTCAGCCGGGTGTGGACCTCCTTCCAGAGGTTGGCGCCCTTGAGCGAGTGCTCCACGACCTCGTCCAGGACGGCCTTCTTCTTCACGCCCGCGAGCCGGAGGCCGGCGACCACGTTGTCGTAGATCGACATGGTCGGGAACGGGTTCGGGCGCTGGAAGACCATGCCGATCGAGCGGCGCACGGCGACCGGGTCGACGTTGGCGGCGTACAGGTTCTCGTCGTCCAGGAGGACCTTGCCCTCGACGCGGGCGCCGGGGATCACCTCGTGCATCCGGTTCAGGGTGCGCAGGAAGGTGGACTTGCCGCAGCCGGAGGGGCCGATGAAGGCGGTCACCGAGCGGGGTTCGATGCTCATCGAGATGTCCTCGATGGCCTTGGTGGTGCCGTAGTAGGCCGACAGTCCGCTGACGTCGATGCGCTTGGCCATGATCGTTGCTTCTCTCGTCTGTCTCGTACGTCAGTCTGGTCAGTGGCCGGTCTTGGGCGAGCGCCAGCGGGCGATACCCCGGGCGATGAGGTTGAGCCCCATCACGAAGGCGATCAGCACCAGCGCCGCACCCCAGGCTCGGGCGTAGCCGTACTGGTTGTTCACCTGGGAGTACTGAGTCCAGATGTACATCGGCAGGGACTGCTGCGGACCGTCGAACGGGTTGTTGTTGATGTAGTCGGCGCCGAACACCAGCATCATCACCGGGGCGGTCTCGCCCGTGATGCGGGCGACCGCGAGCATCACACCGGTGGTGATGCCGCCGATCGCGGTGGGGAGGACGATCCGCAGGATGGTCTTCCACTTCGGCACGCCGAGCGCGTACGAGGCCTCGCGCAGCTCGTTCGGGACGAGCTTGAGCATCTCCTCGGTGGACCGGACCACGACCGGCATCATCAGGATCGCCAGCGCGAGGCTGCCCGAGAAGCCGGAGTAGCTGAAGCCCAGGGCGAGGTTCCAGAGCGAGAGGATGAACAGACCGGCGACGATCGACGGGATGCCCGTCATGACGTCGACGAAGAAGGTGACCGCCTTGGCGAGCTTGCCGCGGCCGTACTCGACCAGGTAGACGGCGGTCAGCAGCCCGATCGGGGCGGCGATCGCGGTCGCCAGGGCGACCTGCTGCAGGGTGCCGATCAGCGCGTGGTAGATGCCACCGCCGGGACCGGACTGGAGCACACCCTTCATCGAGTGGCTCAGGAAGTTCCCGTTGACCACCTCGATGCCCTGCTGGACGGTGTACACGGTCAGGGCGACCAGCGGGACGACCGCCAGGATGAAGGCGACCCAGACCACCGAGGTGGCGAGCCGGTCCTTGGCCTGTCGGCGGCCCTCGACCCAGGCCGAGGCGCCGTAGCTGATCAGGAGGAACAGCAGGCCCGAGATCAGGCCCCACTGCAGGTGGCTGGCGAGGCCGGCGGCAGCGCCGATCCCGCAGCCGAGGGCGACCGAACCGACCGCGACGGCGGCGGGGGCCCACTTGGGCAGCCGGTTGGCGGTCAGCGGACGGCCGGCGGGCCGGGCGTCCTCGACGACGGCGGTGGCGGTCATGCGTTGGCCCCCGAGTACTCCTTGCGGCGGGCGATGATCAGTCGCGCGGCACCGTTCACCAGGAGGGTGATGACGAACAGGACGAGGCCGGAGGCCATGAGCGCGTTGCGGCCGTTCTCGCCGGCCTCGGCGAACTTCAGCGCGATGTTCTGCGCGAAGGTTCCGCCGCCCGCGTCGAGGATGTGCAGCGACAGGACGTTGCTGGAGGAGAGCACCACCGCGACCGCGATGGTCTCGCCGAGCGCGCGGCCGAGGCCGAGCATCGAGGCCGAGATGATGCCGGGGCGGCCGAACGGCAGCACCGCGGTGCGGATCATCTCCCAGCGGGTCGCGCCGAGCGCGAGCGCCGCCTCCTCGTGCATCCGCGGAACCTGGCGGAACACCTCGCGGGAGACCGCGGTGATGATCGGCAGGACCATGATCGCCAGCAGGATGCCCACGGTGAACAGGTTGCGCGGGGTGCCGGACTTGGTCTGGTCGAAGATGTACGTCCAGCCCAGGTACTCGTTGAGCCAGCTGGTCAGGCCGTCCATGTGCGGGACGAGGAAGAGCGCGCCCCACAGGCCGTAGACGATGCTGGGGACGGCGGCGAGCAGGTCGACCAGGTAGGCGAACGGCTGGGCGATCCGGCGCGGCGCGTAGTGCGAGATGAACAGCGCGATCCCGATGGCCACCGGGACGGCGATCGCCATCGCGATGACGGCGCTCACGATGGTGCCGACGACCAGCACCGCGATGCCGAAGACCGGCTTCGGGGCGTCCGGCGCCCACTCGAAGGTGGTGAAGAAGTTGCCCTCGTTCTTGCTGAGGGCCAGGCCCGAGCGCCAGGTCAGGAAGCCGGCGATCGCGGCCATGATGACCAGCAGCAGGATGCCCGATCCCCGGGCGAGGTTCATGAAGATCTTGTCGCCGAACCGGCTGTCACGCGGTCGGCGTTCCCTGCCTCGCGGGGCGGCAGGGGAGGATGAAGTCATTGGTCTACTCCGGTCTGGTGATGCCGCCCCGGAAGGGGGACGGCACCATGGCGGCGGTGCCCCGGACGTGGTGCTGGGTTTGGTGCGTTCCGGTGGAGCGGCCCCGGCCCCCCTCGCTCACGGGGCCGCTCCACCGGTGGTCCTGTCGGATCAGGCCAGGGTCGGGATGACGGCGCTGACCTTGTCGGTCAGCTCCTTCGGCAGCGGGACGTAGCCCTTCTCGCCGGCCGCCTTCTGGCCCGCCTCGCTGACGGTGTAGGTCAGGAAGGACTTCAGGGTGTCGACCGTCTCGGCCTTGTTGCCCTTGTCGCAGACGATCTCGTAGGTGACCAGGACCAGCGGGTACGAGCCCTCGTCCTTGGTCGCGTAGTCGAGCTTCAGCGCCAGGTCGCTGCCGGTGCCGGCGATCTGGGCCTTGGCGAAGGTGTTGGCGGCGTTGGCGGCGGTGGCCTCGACCGGCTTGGAGGCGCCGGTGTTGATGGCGGCGCTCTTCAGGCTGTTGGTCTGGGCGTAGGCCAGCTCGACGTAGCTGATCGAGTTCTTGACCTGCTTCACCTGGGCCGCGACACCGGCGCTGCCGTTGGCCGACTGGCCGCCCTTGGCCGCCCAGGTCTTGCTGGACGGGTAGGACCAGGCGCCGTTGCCGGCGGCGGCGAAGTACTTGGTCAGGTTGTCGGTGGTGCCGGAGTCGTCCGAACGGTGGAACGACTGGATCTCGGCGTCCGGCAGCTTGGCGCCCGGGTTCAGGGCGACGATCGCCGGGTCGTTCCACTTGGTGATCTGCGAGTCGAAGATCTTGGCGGCGGTCGGGCCGTCCAGGACCAGGTTGTCGACGCCCTCCACGTTGAAGACCAGCGAGATCAGACCGCCGGCCATCGGCAGGTCGATGCCCTGACCGCCGGTGCAGACCGCCTTGGAGGCGTCGACCTCGGCCGGCTTCAGGGCCGAGTCGGAACCGGCGAACTGGACCTTGCCCTGGGTGAACTGCTGGATGCCCGCGCCGGAGCCCACGCCCTGGTAGTTGATCGTGGTGCCGGAGCAGGCGCCGCTGAAGTTGGTCTTCCAGACGTCGATCGCGGTGCCCTGCGCGGTCGAACCGGCGGCGATCAGCGAGCCCGGCTTGCCACAGTTGATCGAGGCAGCGGGAGCGGCGGAGCCGCTGGAGCCGCCCGAGGCGGTCGTGTTGTTGTTGTCCGAGCCGCAGGCGGCGAGCGACAGCGAGCTGACGAGCGCCACGGCACCGATGGCGAGGGCCTTGGAGCGGCCGTTCCGCTGGAGCTTCACAGGGGTGTCCCTTTCTGAGGCATTGCCCGCTGCGCGTGCCGTACGCGTACGGCTCAGCACGGGTTTCTGCTGTGGTCCGGGGCCCGTTCGGCCCTCCGGTGGTCCCGAAGTTAGGCCGGGCAAGTGACACGACAGCCGGTCGCAAGTGAACGGGGAGTGAACCTCGAAGGGATGGCAGGAAACTACGTCAGGTAGTAACGGTTGCGTCACGGCAAGGGCGCGGGAAGATCACTTCCGCGGTTCCCTCACCGGGGCGCGCCGGCCGAGCGCACCGGCTTCGCCCCCAGGATCACCAGCAGCGCATCGATCAGCAACCGGTCGTGCTCGTACGTGAGCCGGGCGCGCGCCTTCCCGGCCGGCAGCCACTCCAACCGGTCCACCTCGCGGTTGGGCCGGAAGGCGCCGCTCGACGGCACCGCGGCCCAGTAGCGGACCTCCTTCGGGCGGCCCTGCACCTGGTAGTGCTGAGCGGGCAGCTCCGGGCCGAGCAGGCACCGGAAGCCGGTCTCCTCCCACACCTCGCGCAGCGCCGCCTCGACCACGCCCTCGCCGGGGTCGAGCTTGCCCTTCGGCAGGCTCCAGTCGTCGTACTTGGGCCGGTGGATCACCGCGATCCGCGGCCGCCCCAGCCGGCCGCTCTTCTTCGGCCGGCCCGGCAGCCACAGCACCGCGCCCGCCGCCATGACCACCGTCGCGCGCACCGCCCCGGTCGCGCGCACCGCCGCCGCCCGCCCGGCTCCCGGGCGCCCGCCCAACTCAGACCGTCCTCGGTGCGGCGGAGTGGCCCCAGCCCTCGGCCGGGAACTCCGGCCAGCCGTCCGGGCCGGGCATCAGCTCGGGCCACCGGCGGCCGAAGGCGTACCGCGCCGACTCCACCTCCAGCCGCTGGTCGGCGTGCACCACGCCCAGCACGTACGCGGTCGCGGGGGTGATCCGCGGGGTGCGCGCCGCGGTGGAGGCGGTGACCGCGGCGTCCGCGGCCTCCTGCTGCCGGGCCAGCACCGCGTCCAGCTCGTCCAGGTCGGAGGACGGGCGGCCGCAGACCTCCAGCGCGTACCTGCCGCGCTTCACCAGGATCCGCAGCCGGGCCCAGGGCGCGTCGTCCGCCGCCAGTGCCGAGTCCGCGTCCACCGCGCCCCGGGCGGCCGGGACGGCGCCCAGCCGGCGCATCCCGTCCCCGCCGTACGGCGTCGCGGCCCGCTGCAGCGGCAGCTGCTGGGCGGTCGCGGACAGCGCGGCGAAGGCCGCGGCCGCGTGCGGCAGCAGCACCGCCGACGCCCGGCCGTCCGCCGAATCAAGCAGCGGCGCCTCGCCGACCAGCAGCGTCATCCGGTCCGCCAGGGCGTGCAGCCGGGCCGAGCGGAGCTCCTGGAGGACCGTGGAGTGCGCCCGGGTCCGGGCCAGGGTCAGCTGCCGGTCCAGCAGCGCCCGCGCCTTGGGGGCGCCCGCGTGGCCGGCCAGCATGCCCGTCCCCTCCGGGTCGCTGCCGCTCAGCGAGTCCAGCGCGCCCAGCAGCCGGGCCGAACGGCGGACGTACCCGGGTTCGAGCGCCAGCAGGTTGAGCAGCCAGCGCAGCTCGGTGCGCGACTCCTGCGCCCACGTCTGCTCGAAGACCGAGCCGAAGGTGTGCAGCAGCCCGCCTATCCGCCGGACGGCCCGCAGCAGGTCGGCGGTACCCGCCGCCGGGACGACCGAGGCGGTCCCGGGTCTGGCGCCGACCTCGCCCACCGCCAGCGGCAGGGCGCGCAGGAAGGCGCCGGCCTGGGCGGTGAGGTGGCGGGAAAGGATGTCCCCGGCGGTCGCGGTGGAGGCCGCCTGGGCCGTCATCGGCGCATCGGTCATGGCGTGGTAGATCCCCGTTCCTCCGGGGTCGTTCCCCGGAGCTGGTGGCCGACCGCCGGACCGGCTGCCCTCGGGAGTCTCCAGGGCCCGCCGTTCCGGCAGCTTCGCATCAGTGGACGCGTCAGCGCGTGGTGGCGGCCCGGCGGCGCTGGCGCGAATCGATCAGGAGGTCCTGGACGTGCCGCAGCTGTCGGCCCTCGGCGTCCTGCGAGTGGCGGGTCCAGGTGCCGTCCGGCCCCAGGTGCCAGGACTCGGTCTCGTCCGACACCCCGAGGTCGATCAGCCCGGACAGCTCGGCGCGGTGCGCCGGATCGGTGATCCGCAGCAGCGCCTCGATCCGGCGGTCCAGGTTGCGGTGCATCATGTCGGCGCTGCCGATCCAGACCTCCGGATCGCCGTTGTTGCCGAACACGAAGATCCGGGAGTGCTCCAGGAAGCGCCCCAGGATGCTGCGGACCCGGACGTTCTCGCTCAGTCCCGGCACGCCCGGGCGGATCGCGCAGATGCCGCGCACCCAGACGTCCACCGGCACCCCGGCCTGCGAGGCCCGGTAGAGCGCGTCGATCACGGCCTCGTCGACGATCGAGTTGACCTTGAGCTTCACGTACGCCGGGCGGCCCGCCTTGTGGT
The DNA here is from genome assembly GCF_044541955.1 of Kitasatospora sp. NPDC085464. NCBI lineage: Bacteria > Bacillati > Actinomycetota > Actinomycetes > Kitasatosporales > Streptomycetaceae > Kitasatospora > Kitasatospora sp. NPDC085464. The sequence goes on along the minus strand of NZ_JBITTM010000020.1, from coordinate 3,183 downwards.
GGGCGATCTCGTTGTGGATCCGCGCGACCAGCCCGTCGCGCAGGCCGCGCGGGGCGGTCAGCAGACGGCGGTAGGACTCGCGGCGCGAGTATCCGGAGAGCCGGTTGAAGAGGTCCGACAGGTCGGCGCCGACCTGCGGGTCCGAGGTCAGCAGGCCGAGGTCCTCGTAGAGCCGGGCCGTCTTCGGGTGGTAGTTGCCGGTGCCCACGTGCGAGTAGCGGCGCAGGGTGTCGCCCTCCTGGCGGACCACCAGCGACAGCTTGCAGTGCGTCTTCAACCCGACCAGGCCGTAGACCACGTGGCAGCCGGATTCCTCCAGCTTGCGGGCCCACTTGATGTTGGCCTGCTCGTCGAAGCGCGCCTTGATCTCGACCAGGACCAGCACCTGCTTGCCGGACTCGGCCGCGTCGATGAGCGCGTCCACGATGGGCGAGTCGCCGGAGGTCCGGTACAGCGTCTGCTTGATCGCCAGGACGTCGGGATCGGCGGCGGCCTGCTCCAGGAAGGCCTGCACCGAGGTGGAGAAGCTGTCGTACGGGTGGTGCAGCAGGACGTCCCGCTCGCGCATCGCGGCGAAGATGTCCGGCTGGGAGGCCGACTCGACGTCGGTCAGGCCGCGGGCCGTGCCCGCCACGAACTTCGGGTACTTCAGCTCCGGCCGGTCCAGCTCGGCGATCCCGAACAGCCCGGTGAGGTCCAGCGGCCCGGGCAGCGGGAAGACCTCCGCCTCGGTGATGTTCAGCTCCCGTACCAGCAGGTCCAGGATGTAGGGGTCGATCGACTCCTCGACCTCCAGCCGCACCGGCGGGCCGAAGCGCCGCCGCATCAGCTCCTTCTCCAGGGCCTTGAGGATGTTCTCGGTGTCGTCCTCCTCCACCTCCAGGTCCTCGTTGCGGGTGACGCGGAAGGCGTGGTGGGCCAGCACCTCCATCCCGGGGAAGAGCTCCTCCAGGTGCGCGCCCATCACGTCCTCCAGCGGGACGTACCGCTGGGGCGAGGCCTCCAGGAAGCGCGCCAGCGACTGCGGCACCTTCACCCGGGCGAAGTGCTTGTGCCCGGAGACCGGATTGCGCACCACGACGGCCAGGTTGAGCGAGAGTCCCGATATGTACGGGAAGGGGTGCGCCGGGTCGACGGCCAGGGGGGTCAGGACGGGGAAGATCTTCTGCCGGAAGAGCGTGTGGAGCCGCGCCTGCTCCTTCTCGGCCAGCTCCGACCAGCGGACCACCTCGATGCCCTCGGTGGCGAGGTCCGGCAGGACCTCCTGCTGGAAGGCCGCGGCGTGCCGGGCCATGAGCTCGCGGGAGCGGGTCCAGATCAGGTCGAGCACCTCGCGCGGCTGGAGGCCGGACGCGCTGCGCTGGGCGACGCCGGTGGCGATGCGGCGCTTGAGGCCGGCCACCCGGACCATGAAGAACTCGTCCAGGTTGCTGGCGAAGATCGCCAGGAACTTGGCCCGTTCCAGCAGCGGGATCCCCGGGTCCTCGGCGAGTTCGAGGACGCGCTCGTTGAACGCGAGCCAGCTCCGCTCGCGGTCGAGGAAGCGGCCCTGCGGCAACGCTTCGAACTCCTGCTCGTCCGTGGCCGGCAGCTCGGGCGGGATGCCCAGCGCACCGGACATCCGGGCCGTCGGCGACAGCGCGGCAGAGACGGGGCGGGGGATGCTCATGGGCTCCAGCTCCTCCAGCAGCAGGACGGCGTCCGGACGCGAATGGCTCTGCGGGCCGTCGCCCTCGCCCCGGGGCGATCCCGGGAACAGCGCCCATCCGCCGGGCGCGGTCCGTACAGGACCGGCCGCCGTGGGGCGGTCGACTCTGCACGAGCGAGACACTACGGACTTCATCCTGTGATCTTCGCGGCAGCAATTGAATCCACGGTAAACACCGCATGGCCAGGAGGAAAGCTGAGTCGGTCGGGGCAAGGGCCGTTGCCGTTCCGGCCACTCCGCCCGCGACCGCTCCGGGCCGACTTCACCACCTCCGGGAGGCGGCCGGACCGTGGGGTGAGGGGGTCAGGCCGACCGGTTCTGCTCCTGGTACCGGGCTCGGTACATGAGGTCCACCTCGTGAATGGTGAATCCCAGTCGTTCATATACCCGCACGGCGGCCGGATTGTCGGCGTCGACGTAGAGGAGAACGGTTTCCAGTCCTCGCTCGTCCGGGCCGGAGCCGGTCAGGTGACGCAGACCCGCCGCGGTCAGCGCGCGGCCGAGGCCGCTGCCCTGCTCCGCCGGGTCCACCCCGACCACGTACACCTCGCCGCGCTCGGGCTCGGTGACGGTGGCCGGGTGCACCTTGGTCCAGTGGAAGCCGACCACCTTGCCGTCGCGGGTGGCGAGGAAGAAGCCGGCCGGGTCGAACCAGGACTCGGCGATCCGCTCCGCCAGGTCCTGCTCGGTCCAGGCGCCCTGCTCCGGGTGGTGGGAGAAGGCCAGCGCGTTCAGCCGCAGCCACTCGGCGTCGTCCTCCCCCGGACGGAAGGTGCGGAGCTCGACGCCTGCGGGGAACGCCACCTCCTCGGCCTGCCGACCGGTGCGGCGCATCTGCCGCAGCTCGCGGACCAGCTCGGCGCCGTACGACGCGGCCAGGTGCCGGGCCGCCGGGTGCCCGCCGTGCACCCAGAAGTCCACTGCGTCGTGCCCCGCCCGGTGGGCCTGGGCCAGTACGGCGTCCACCAGCGGGCGGGCCAGGCCGCGGCCGCGGGCGGCCGGGTCGACGACCAGCTCGGCGGCGGGGGCGGCGGACTGGTCGGCGGCGGGGCCCTGCGGGATCTCCAGCTGGCCGTAACCGAGGACGACCCCGGGTTCGGATTCGGTCGCGGCTTCGGTCCCGGCTTCGGTCTCCACGAAGTGGGTGACCCCCGGGCGCGCGCTCTCCGCGGCACGCAGCCGGAGCCGGCCCTGCTCCGAGACGGCGGCCCGACCGTCCACCGCCTGGGCCTCGGCCAGGACACGCAGGGCGCCGTCGCGCTGCCCGGGGTGGAGCACGTTGTTCGCAGTGACTGCCGTCTGTTCGTCCATGCACTGACGATACGTCACCGGAAATGCAAAGAACCCCTGATCCGAGTGGATCAGGGGTTCTTTGGAATGATTGTTCGGCGGCGTCCTACTCTCCCACAGGGTCCCCCCTGCAGTACCATCGGCGCTGTGAGGCTTAGCTTCCGGGTTCGGAATGTAACCGGGCG